>NZ_JBVVPW010000011.1:121407-222529 GCF_055811385.1 Mesorhizobium sp. WSM4849 | reverse complement strand
CAGCAACTCGTCCCATGCATCGCATCTCCAATCGAATCAACGCAATAATCGCACGAATTACGCGATCATGACACTAGGCTGATTTACGAGTACACGGCTTAGCTCTCGTCACTGAAACCGAGCAGCGTCGCATGGCATATGTGGCCGTGCTCGCCACGGAGATGCTTGACGCGCAGCTTCATCCCAGGCCCGACCCATTGCGTCGCCGGTCTCTTCTTCATGGCCTTCGGAGGCGGTCCGGCGTGGACGCGCTCCCACAATCGTTGCCGCATGTCGTGGCCAAGGTGATGAAGGCGGAACCGACATATTTCCCGGTGCCTGGTTCGGCCAGCAGGGCGAATGCTGCCTTGCCCCGCTCGCGCTCGACGCCGAGCAGCTCGAATTCGTCGACCGTGCTGCCGGCAAAGTCGCAACACGACCACGCGGCGACCAGTTCTCGTCCAGGTTTTCACGATCCGCTCAAGGCTCGGGGCTGTGCAGGTCCCGTCCTCGACAACAGCACCAATCCTGGTGCTAAATGTCTGCTAGCTAATGGTCCGTCCCGCCAATAACCGGAAATGGCGCGACCAAGACCGGTTCTGGCAACTGGGCCAAACGGGTGAAAGCCACGTGCGCCGCGAGTAGGACATCAATTCGTGCCAGTCGTTTTGCGGTCATTGTCCTATTCTTAACACCACTTTGCGCCCGTCGGAAAGGGTTCCCGTTCCTGTGCCAACCGGGGGTTGTCTGCTGGTCAGCGAGAACACGAATCGGGTTGAGAGTTGCCCGCAAACCATCGTTCCTTCTCCATGCGAGAAGGTAAGGTTGGCAGTGGTCGTGCCTCGGCATTCGACCCCGGTGTTGGTCTGTCCGCGAATAGTACCGCGCCGTGTAATACTGTTGACGAAAGCCGTCCCGGAAAAGGAGAGCGTCCCGTCAACAGTCTGACCGGAGACTGGTGCCGTGATGGTGAGCAGATTTTGCGCCTGCGTGTAGCCGGCAGCGTCTGCGACACCACAGGCAATCAACATTGTCGCCAAGATTCCCCGGAAAGTACGGTGCATATGGACGGTTCCCTTGAGACCGCTCCTGCGAGGCTAAAGCAAACGCCTTTGGCTCCTCATCTGTTGAGCCGTCTTCAGTTGTCAAGGAATTCAGCAGTCAGACTGCCTTGATTGGCTTCCAGCCGCGCCTTGGACGCGACGTGGTTGCAAATTCACGATGGAGGGATAGCCGCGGTTTAAGGCATCGGTCTTGAAAACCGTTGCTGGAGAGGTAGGAAACGGCAGGAATCCGGTATTTGACAAGGATCGAGGCCGAGAAAATATCAAATAAATATCACATCTGGAGCGATGGCCGAGTGGTTTAAGGCAGAAGTCTTGAAAACTTCCGTACCGGGAACGGTACCGTGGGTTCGAATCCCACTCGCTCCGCCAGACCGCAAACGATTGCAGAGGCAATCCCTAAGTCACGATAGCCGCCGCCTAGGCAATCCGCCTCCAAATCCGCAATGCCGCTTTCCCCAAAGGACAATATCGCCGAGACCGGCCGACAGCTAACGTTGCGTCAGTCCAGAGTGTCTTCTCCCAGTCACAACCGACACTCTGCCTCGGCCGTTCCAATTTGAACAGCTGGCGGGATTTCGAAATCCTTCGGCACCACCGCGACACCGATTTCGGCCGCCTCGACCTCGCACTCGATGCCGCGGCGATCAACCACTGGTCGGTGGTGAGTATGAAGACCGACTGGAAACAGATTTTTCCAGAGAAGTAGAACCATGGTTTCGGGTTTCGATCAGGGTGAAAACCGACGCAAGTACAGTACCGGCAACCTCAAACGCGAAGGATAACTGCAATGAATAGGATTCGCACCACAAGCCTGATGGCTTTTGCTGGAGGTTTGGCCATGGCAGCCACCGGGGCAATGGCCCAGGATGCCACCAAGAAGCCGCATGTGCCGCTCGAGAAGACCATCGGCGAGGTTACGCCGACCGGTCCGGTGCCATCGCTCGCCGTCGTCAACGCGGATGGCGCCAAGCTGGAGGGCGGCAAATTGGTCCTCACAGGCGTCTCCGGGAATGCGATTGTATTCGCCGACCGGCCGGTCCGGGCCGCGGGGCATGTCACCACCGAGCAATTCATCATGCAGTGGGATGAAGGCAAGAACAACTTTGCCATCGACCCGCCGAATGCGACAGTCTCGGTGCTCGGCGGTGACGGATCGGACGTAAGCGATGTTGTCGTGACCCTGAAAACTCCGAAGCTGGAAGGAACAACGCTGACGTTCGACGTCGCCGTCCTGGAGGGAAATCTGGATGGCGCCGCTGGGCCGGCGGCTGTTTTCATCGATAACTTTGGCGGCGGCTTCCACGGCGGCGGCTTCCACGGCGGCTACGCGCATGTCGGTGATGCCACCTTCGCCCATGTCGGCGGATGGCATGGCGGGGGCTATGGCGGGGGCGGCTACTGGCACGCTCCGGTTTACCACGGGGCCTGGTATGGCGGCGCAGGCGTTGCAGCGGGCGTGGTGGCTGGCGCTGCCATCGGTGCCGCGGCGACCGCTCCATACCGCTACGGCTACTATGGGGACCAATGCGGGTACTATCCCTATCCATCGTGCTACTAGGAATGGCACTTCGCACATTTAGGGGCTCGCTCCCCCAAGGAGCGGCCATCGCAACAAGCGACATCAATTCAAGGGAGACATGATAATGGCCTACCTTCGCAGCGCATGTTTTGCGCTCTTCGTACTATCGATCCCCCTCGCTGCGACTGCCCAGAACTCGACACAGGTCGGCACATTGTCGTGCGATGTGTCACGCGGGATCGGCATGTTCGTGGTCGAAAAGCAGAAACTTGCCTGCGTTTTCCAAGACCAGAGCGGTAAGGTCCAAAACTATGCCGGTTCAATTGATCAGTTCGGCTTAGAACTCGGCGAGGTGAAAGATGGGCATTTGATCTGGGGCGTGGCTGCGGCGACAAGCGGCCTTCCGGCGGGTGCACTGGCGGGCACCTATACCGGTGTGGGCGCCAACGCATCTTTCGGCGCCGGCGCTGGCGCCAATATTCTTGTCGGCGGCAGCGACCGTTCGCTCTCCTTGCAGCCGATCTCGGTCGAGGGTCAGCAAGGCATCAACATCGCGGGTGGTGTCACCACCGTCACGTTGACGGCGACTGATTGAAGAACGACTGGTCGCACAACGCTGGAGGCTGCAGAGGGCGCGGGTCCTAGGGTGAGCGCGCCCATTGAAGCATGAGATTTTCGCGAAGGGCCTCGCGCACGCACTGCGAGCGGACCCTTATTGCTAACTTACCCATGGCTGAAAAAGTACCAGGCTGGCTGGTTGAAGAAGTCGCAGAGCGGTTCTGTTCAGAATATTTTGCCCCAAAGGGCAATACCGCCAACACTTTTTTGATGCCAGCTTTGACAGTACCGCTTGGCATGGCAGGCGTGAACAAGAGATGGGAAGCTCGTCATGAGTGGTAATCATGGTAGTGATCGCCGGCACGGAGTGCAGCAAACGGGCGGACGGATGAAACGGCGCGACCTATTGCTCAGCGGCTGTTCGTTGCTGGTAGCATCAATGCTGCCGGCCGTGCCAAAAGCTCTGGCTCAGACTTCGAAAAAGCCCAACATCCTCGTCATCTGGGGCGATGACATCGGCATTGACAATATCAGTGCGAGGGCGTGACGGTGGCGCTTCCGGCTGCCGGTAATTGGGCGACGAGACTCCACCGCAAGTTCCCTAAAGGACAATATCGCGGAGCCAAGTGCTCTCCTATGGTTGACCTAGGGGTAGGCCCGACCCGTGCCGATCCCGCACGAGCACGAAATAAAAGCAACCAAGAGAGGAAATGACCATGAACATCAAGATGCTTTGCATGGGCGCGATGGCGTTTTCGATGATGACCGGCGCCGCACTTGCCGAACACGGTGGCGCCCTCGACGAGCCGACGAAAATGGCGCCCTTCTACACCGCTGCCGACATGAAGACCTTAAAATCGGAAGCCGACTTCAAGGCCGCTTGGGAGGGGTTGAAAGACGAGGATCGCGCCACGATAAAGCAGGAATGCGGCGACATAGCCAGTGATGATGACCAGGGGCATGGCGACTTCTGCACGATGGTTGGCCACCAGTAAACGCTGCCGGTTTGGTGAAGTCGGAGATGGCGGGCAGCGTTGCCTGCCATTTTTCCGTGACCGGACCTTTTCCGTCAGCGCTCATGAGATTACCGGCGGGCGCGTTCATCCATGTCACATTGTGGCTAACTAAAGGACGCTTTCAGATCGGCCCACGAAACTTCCGCTAAGCGCCGATGGGCTGCCGTAAGGCCCGACGCCAACCGAGGGTCAGATCGTGTCATGCGACACTCGCGAACCAAAGGATAGAATGTTGTCATTCGTCTCATCGATTGGAACGAGCAAATAGCGCCAGTCCCGGACCTTTGCAGTAATGCAGCGAAGGTCGCATCTCGACCAATGGTTCACCGCCCGGCATCGGCAGCTGTCGTCAATTCACCTTCTCGATATCGCCGGGCTTCCAACTTTTGTCGATGGCAGCTTCGGTCGGGCCGTAGAGCCTGAGGATGGCGAAATACCCCTTGTTCAGCACAGTCGCGAGCCAGTTGCCGGCCTTGCCCTCTGGGGCTTTGGGGCCGAGGTAAAGGTCCGTGCTGCCGTCGGCGTTCTGCACCGGCTTGTCGCGCGAGCCGAGCGACGGGAATGGTTGCCCGTTGGCCAGGCCCGAGGCGTTCTCGGCTTCGTAGAGCGTCACCGACCAGAAAGTGGCGGCTGGAACGTTCGGCGGCAGGTTGATCTTGTAACTCGAACCGCCCGAGAGCGACGCGCCGGTGCTATCGGTAAAGGCTATGACGCTAACAGGCTTCGTGACTTGATGGCAAAAGTTATCATGGGTGGCCACTGATTTCTGAACGTGAGCTAAGAGCAACTACGACAGGGCCAGGCGCAAGGCGGCCATAATGCCCGCCTCGACATGGCTCCGATACACTCCGCCTTGCCGGCACAATATGACCAAACTCTCAGACTTGGGGCCACACTAGGCCGGCCGCTGGGCAGCCCGTCTGCACATCTGCCGCATGTACCGCGCTCCCAGGCTATGCGCCAGGACGAGCAGTTCTGACGTGCCTCCAGCCCGCTAGTCGGGATACTTCAAAGGCTTGTGGCTTGGCGTAGCGTGGTGAAGAGCCTCGCCAAGATCGCGCATGTCCATTTCTTGCCCGCAGACAGGGCAAATCTGGAAATGCTTCGCTTCGTCCTGCACCGGGCCATCGTGGCGCTCCCCCTTGAAGCCAGTCGCTTCACTATTCGTCCGCGGACGGTTCCGAATGGCCTTCACCGTGTCGGTGAGCGTCGGTCCGCCCCTCGCTTTCGCTCTGATCCGCTCAAACACTTTCTGTCGGTCGTCGGCCATTCCACACCTCCTGACCGCAAAACGGACGGTTTTGTTGCTACCCACGTTGCGCTTGATACGATCGCGCGACCAGGAGCACCAAGATGAGCGGGCCGGAGCAGGATTTTGCCGAGAAGCTCCGCAGCCGCATCAGAGAGAGTGCCGCAAACGAACGCGGTGAACGGGCAGGGCTACAGCTAGTTCGCATGGCTATCGAAATGACGTGCCCCGCTGGTGTGCTGCCGAGCGAAGAAGCTGTCCTGCTGCTCTATGGTCCTGAGCCGGTCCATGAGGGGGAAGCGCTGGCCAAAGCCATCATTGAGACGGTGGAAAAGCTGACCCGGTGCCCACCGCGTTGATTTGTTGCCGGCCGGCTAGGCAGCTTCTGGACTCTCGCCCGCAATGGCGGCAGGCAAGCCGGCGGCATCGACGGCGGCGTGCCCGACTACAGCAAGGAAGCCGACTGCATCGAACGCCAGCTTGATGGCTTTGCCCGCGTTCAGAAACTGCTGCCCCGAAGGAGTGAACCATGACTGACACCAACACCGCCGACATTCTCCGACGTCAGCGGTCGCGAGCTTGAAACGCTTGGTTTTACTTAACTGCCCAGCTAGCTTTTCCATCAGCGCCATTGCGCGACGATCCTGACTTAGTTTACGAGCTAGTTGTTCAATGAGGTTCATTTGCGCAGCCTCCAATTCTGATCGATGGTTTACGCACAAATTCGAGTCTAGGCCCGTCCCATCTGGTGGCTAGGGGAACGGATCATGATCATTTACTAAATTAGCAATTCTGCATGAAACGGCTTATTATTTTTCCCAGCCGGCGGGCACGCCCACACCCCCGCCGGTTAGGCCCGGCGGTTGGTTGCCTACTCCGCAGCGGCTGTCGGGCCGACCATCTCAGCGAGGATGCAGTGGAAGCGCCAGAGACGATCCAAAACGCCTGGGCCGCGCTCAAGCTGGTTCGCATGGCGATCGAACAGACCTGCCCGCCGGCGTGCTGCCAAGCGAGGAAGCTATCCTGCTGCTCTATGGTCCCGAACCGGCCCATGAGGGCGAAGCGCTTGCCAAAGCCATTATCGAAACGGTGGAAAGGCTGAACCGATAACGTCCAAACGGTTCGCCTGGGCGTACCGCTTGAGAAACACACCCGCTAGAAATCTTTATCTGGCCTCGATAGGCGCGAGAATCGCGTCAGGGTCGAGGCCAAGAGCCGTGACTAGCAGGATTGCGTCCGGGTCGTCGCAGTAGACCTCGGGTCGATCGGGAGCAAACCAGCGGGCGAAATAGACCGGGTTTTGCGTTGGAACGGTGGACCGATGCGGATTTTGTCCTTTCCTGCATCCTGAAGGAGCCGCGATTCAATTAGCATGCTCTTAATTAGTTCCGGAAAATTTTAACGAATCGTTGACCGCGCTGTCCCAGAATAGGACGGCGCGGTCAAACCCCCAAACGGGCTGCGCTGGCGGCTCCGGCAATTCGCCTTCCCGCGCTACTGTCGGAGCCGCTACCACACTCCTCCAAAATACCAGTAATCGTTGAAACAACTATTACCGCACGTGCTTTCCAGTGCGTTTTCCCAGTCGTTAGACTTTGATGGAACAGGCCTCGCCTTCACGGTTGACGCTGAGACAGTCCATCTCAGCGAGGAAGCATGGAAGCCCAAGAGAACATCCGCAACGCCTGGGCCGCCCTCAAGCTGGTTCGCATGGCTATTGAACAGACCTGCCCCGCAGGAGGCGGCCCGCTTCCACAAGAAAGGTTGGTTCATCCAGGCTGAGAACGTCTGTCGCCAGATCCTGAACACCGAGCCGACGCATGATCAGGCTCTGTACGGACTCGGTCACGTTTTGGGTACGAAGGGCGATCACCGTCAGGCTGCGGACTGCTTCGGCGCGCTTGCAGCTATGTCGCCGCAATCTGTAAGCGCCTGGCTTTGCCTGGGCATTGCGCAGCAGTCGCTAAACGACCACTCCGCAGCCATCGTGTCGTTTGGGCGAGCCACGGACCTCGATCCAGGCCTCACCCTAGCGCGTTATGCCCCGGGGCCGCAGCCTTCTCGCCCTTCAGCGGACGGATGAGGCGGCCCAGGCTTTCACGCTGGTGCTTGAGAATGGATCGCCCGCGCCGGCGGAAACCGCCCTGCGCGCCAAGGCCCGGCGACAATTGCAGCAGTTGAGGACAGCCAAGCCGCTCTACATAAAGAAACCTGAGCGCGAGACGCCCGTCATCCAGCCGTCGGTGCCGCTGGGGCTGACAAATCTGCTTAAGGTTGCGCGGCGGCAACCACGAGCCGCTCCATCTCTTCTGTTGCTTGACGAGGGGCTTGCCTTAGGATCAGCACGCGATTGGCCCGTCCAGAGCGGCCAAACGCAACGGCAATCAAGTCGGGAGAGGTCCCTGCCGCTCCAAGCCGCTCAAACAACTCGGCGCCGCCTCGTCATGGAGCCGGTTGGGGCCAGCGCTGTAACGCAGCACGGCCAACGTCCGTAAGCGCATAGACGCCGCGCTCGGCCCTGGCGAACCAGCCATAGACGTTGTGAAGCAGGATCTTGGCAGCGCGTGGTGAAATGGTTTTCAAGTCGCGCGGGCGCTTCGGGCCGTCGATCATCGCAGCGGCGCAGGCCAGCGCATCCTGGCGGTAAGCGGTCATTATCGGCGTACGCGAGCCACCGCCGACTACAGGGTCGCCGCGCCGGCGCCGATGCTCGTCCACCAGGCGCGATCTTCGCCTCGGATCTCGCCGGGGCGGCAAGGCGGCCGGGCTGAGCAGCAATTCGACGTTGCCGGCGGAACCAACTCCCAAAAGGCCGAAGCCGAGCCGCCTGCAGAGTGCGCGGAACCGGCGATCGCGCTCGCGGCCTTTGCCTCGACTTGACATGCGCGCCGCAAGCCAGACCTCATCGCATGACGCAGCACGATCGACACCTTGAAGTATGAGCTCGAGGTTGAACTGCAATTTCAATTCGCAGATGACGACCACGGGCGGCTCGCCGTCGCGCAACCCCACGACGTCGCAACCACCAACTTCGCCTTTGACGGTGAATTCCAGGCCCTCAAGAAACCGCTTCACCGGCATGTAAAGAGACGTTTCCTGCATGCGCGAGGCATAGCCGATTCGTGACTGGCTGGCACAGCATCACCGAAGAGCATGCCGCTCTGGGCCAGATTTGCCGCTCGTCGAACGCATGGAAGTGTGGGATGCCAGCTCGGCCGCTAAGCTCTCAGCCCCCTCGCCTCACCAGAACGCTTGCCCGGAACCATCATATCCCTGGCCAGCAGGCGGCTCACCCGGCAGAACGCCATGAACGCCCGGCAGGCGTCCTCGGTCTCGACCAGGTCGACCGTGGCGCCGAAGCAGGCATTGAATGCGGCCTGATAGACCGGGCCTTGCCGGCGAACCGGCCAGCCTTGCAGGAAATCCAGCGCCTGTTCGACGCTGTAGATTTCCTCGACCGGCAGGCCAGGCGCGGTCGTGATGCGCACCGGCACCTCGAATTGCAATCTGTCCATTCCTGTCTCTCCCGAACGCGTTCCCGCAGCAACACCGTTCGTCGCAAAGTTGCTTTGACCGGCTTTTCGCTCAGGCCCCACTTCTTGCTCAGAAATATGTCGTCAGTGCGGACAAACACCCCGGCACGCGCCGGACAGGCACAAGATGAAGCCGCGAGGTATGAATATCGCCGGCTTAAGCCGATCGCCGGCAGTTCGTCCTTGAACCTGACGCCGTCCGGTGCCAAATCTGGGAGGATTTTCGCGCGGGCTCATTGGAAGCCCTTTCTTCCGGCAAGACGGACACAATGGTCACCTATCTCGACGCCGCCATGGCACCACTCAGAAACACCGGCCAGATCCGCCTCTATGGCGAAGAAGGCTTTGCCGGCATGCGCAAGGCCTGCGATCTCACCGCGCGCTGCCTCGACGAAATGGTGTCGATCGTCGCACCGGGCGTCACCACCGAAACCATCGACCGTTTCGTCTTCGAGTTCGGCATGGATCACGGCGCATTGCCGGCGACGCTCAACTATCGCGGCTACACGAAGTCGTCCTGCACCTCGATCAACCACGTCGTCTGCCATGGCATTCCCGACAACAAGCCGTTGAAGGACGGCGACATCGTCAACATCGACGTCACCTACATCCTCGATGGCTGGCACGGCGATTCCTCGCGCATGTATCCGGTGGGCACGATCAAGCGCGCCGCCGAGCGCCTGCTCGAGGTCACGCATGAATGCCTGATGCGCGGCATCGCGGCGATCAAGCCCGGCGCCCGCACCGGCGCCATCGGCGCCGCCATCCAGACCTATGCCGAAAGCGAGCGCTGCTCGGTGGTGCGCGATTTCTGCGGCCACGGCGTCGGCCAGCTCTTTCACGACGCGCCGAACATCCTGCACTATGGCAGCGCCAGCGAAGGCGTCGAGATGCGGCCGGGCATGATCTTCACCGTCGAGCCGATGATCAATCTCGGCCGGCCGCACGTAAAAGTGCTGTCGGACGGCTGGACGGCGGTGACACGCGACCGCTCGCTGTCGGCGCAGTATGAGCACACGATCGGCGTCACCGAAACCGGATGCGAGATTTTCACGCTGTCGCCAAAAAGCCTCGACCGTCCCGGCCTGCCGGCCTAGTGTTTGTGCGAGGGCCGGATCTTTCCGGTCAAGAAAATGCGGGCGGCCATGGGGACAACCAGCGACGACGACGAGCGGGGTTTCTTTCCCGAGAGACCGACAAAATCGCTCGCGAAAGCCACGTCGGTCGAAAAGCCGCATTATCTCGGTCATCGCGACCGCTTGCGCCAACGGTTCGCGGCCGCGGGTTCCGACGCCCTCCCCGATTACGAATTGCTGGAGCTCTTGCTCTTTCGCCTGATCCCCCGCGCCGACACCAAGCCCGTCGCCAAGGCATTGCTGGCGCGCTTCGGCACGCTGGCCGAGGTGCTTGGCGCGCCGGTCGCGCGGCTTGAGGAGGTCAGGGGTATCGGCCCGGCGGTGGCGCTCGATCTGAAGATCGTTGCCGCGGCCGCCCAACGCGCGGCACGTAGCGAGATCAAAGGCCGCGAGGTCTTGTCGTCCTGGACGCAGGTTCTCGGATACTGCCGGTCGGTCATGGCCTTCGAGGAGCGCGAGCAGTTCCGTATCCTGTTTCTCGACAAGAAGAACGCACTGATCGCCGACGAGGTGCAGCAGGTCGGCACCGTCGACCACACGCCGGTCTATCCGCGCGAAGTGGTCAAGCGCGCGCTCGAACTCTCCGCCACGGCGATCATACTGGCGCATAACCATCCGTCAGGCGATCCGACGCCGTCGCGCGCAGACATCGAGATGACCAAGCTGGTCATCGAGACGGCCAAACCGCTCGGCATCGCCGTCCACGATCACATCATCATCGGCAAGAAGGGTCATGCCAGCATGAAGGGCCTGCTGCTGATCTGACGCCCTGCTTGAACATGCGTCGGCTTCTCGCCGAAAGCGTCCCGTCTCGTGTCATGACACGCCAGGCAGCGAAGGACGTGGCGCGGGAGTACGGCTCCCAACCGCGATGGCGAGCGCGACGACGATCAGTATAGCCGCGACCGCGAACGTGATCCGCATACCGGCGGCAACGGCCTCGGGGCGCGCCGTTGCGATGTCCATCGCCTCTGAGGCGAATGCGAACACAGCGCCCATGACGGATGCGCCGGTGATGAGCCCGAGATTGCGCGACAAATTGAGCAAGCCGGAAACGACGCCCCGCTGGTCCGGGTGGATATCCGACATGACAGCGGTGTTGTTGGCGGTTTGGAACAGCGCATAGCCCGATGTGATGACTGCGATCGGGGCGATGTAGCCGGGGACGCCTGATATTGCCGGCATCACGGATAGACTGAAGCAACCGGCGGCTATCGCGATGAGCCCAATGATGGTCATGCGCCCAGCGCCAAAACGGTCGGCTATGCGACCAGCTGGCACACCGGTCAGCGCGGCGACAAGCGGACCGACCGACATGACGATGCCAACAAGAGCCGCGTCGAGCCCGAGCGCACGAGACAGATAGAACGGCCCGACCACCAGCGTCGCCATCATCACCGTCGCAACGAGCGCGCTCATGGCGAGGCTGGCACTCAGCATCGCATTGCGGAACGCGCCCAATCGGATCAAAGGCGACGCCACTCTCGCCTCCACAAGCGCAAAGAAGCCGGTTCCGAAGACGGCAGCCACCAACAGAGCCATGTTGAGCGGACCAAAACTGCCACGCCCGATCGTCATCGCGAGCGCATACGCGCCAAGCGTCAAGGCAAGCAGCAGCGTGCCGACAACGTCGAAGCCGGCCCGATCCGTCTTCGGCCCCCGGCGATCAGCCGGCAGATAGCGATAGGCGAGAACAAATGCCAGCAACCCCAGTGGCACGTTGACGAGGAAGATCGCCCGCCAACCGGCTCCGGCAATCAGAAGGCCGCCGAGCGAGGGACCCAGAGCGGTGCCGATCGCCGACATCGTTCCGAGCAGCCCCATGGCGCTGCCGGTCCTTGCCTTCGGAACCGTCTCAGCGACAAAGGCCATGGTCAGCGCCATCATGATAGCCGCCCCCAGGCCCTGCGCCGTCCGGGCTGAGATCAGCAGCCAGAGCGTCGGCGCGAAACCACATAGGACTGAGGCCGTCGTGAACAGGAAGAGCCCGGCCAGCAGCAGCAGCCGGCGGCCGGTGATGTCACCGAGCCGTCCGACGCTGACGATCAGCGTGGTGATGGCGAGGAGATAAGCCAGCACGATCCACTGGACGTCCTGGAACGAGGCGTTGAACGCCTGCGCCAACGTCGGCAAGGCAACATTGGCGATGCTGATCCCGAGTGAGGACAGCAACATCGACAACGAAAGGCTGGCGAGTGCCCACCGAACCGAGGGTGCCCCTTCTGGATTTCCAGCGACTGCCCGTCCTGCATCGATTGGCTTCAACATGAACTCCGTTTTCTGGCGACTCCTGAAACGGAGCTGTCAGAGACGTAGTCCTTTGCCTAATATGGCGGAAGATGCATCATTCGCACTTAATCATTGCGTTTGACGCTATGGCAGATCGTGCTGACCGTGCTACGCTCAGCACATGTCGCATCCCGACCTCAATCTGCTTGTCACCCTTGATGTGCTGCTGACGGAAGGCAGCGTTGCGCGCGCCGCCAAGAGGCTGCGGCTGAGCCCGTCGGCGATGAGCCGGGCGCTGGCGCGATTGCGTGAGACGACCGGCGATCCGCTGCTGGTCAGGGCTGGACGCGGCCTCGTGCCCACACCCCGAGCCATCGAGCTCCGCGAGCGCGTCGGTCAGCTTGTGGAGAACGCCGAATCCGTTCTGCGTCCTGTTGAGACGCTCGACCTGAAACGGCTCGTGCGAACCTTCACGCTTCGAAACAGGGATGGCTTTGTCGAGAATTTCGGACCGGATCTCATTGCGCGCGTCGGCCAACAAGCACCGGGCGTGCGGCTGCGTTTTGTGTTGAAGCCAGACAAGGACAGCACGCCCCTTCGCGACGGCAGCGTGGATCTTGAAACCGGCGTCGTCGGAAAGGCCACGGGGCCGGAGGTGCGCGCGCAAGCGCTGTTCCGTGATCGTTTCGTCGGCGTCGTGCGGATGGGGCATCCGTTATGCGAGCTGACGATCACCCCTGCCCGTTACGCAGCCTGCCGGCACATCCTCATCTCCCGTCGCGGGCTCGACAGGGGGCCGATCGACGACGCCTTTGAGCCGTTGGGGTTGAAACGAGAGATCGTGACGGTCGTCGGCGGCTTTTCGGAAGCTCTGGCCCTGGCGCGTGCCTCGGACCTGATCGCCAGCGTTCCCGAACGCTATACGGGGAACCTGCGCGACGGGATGTTCTGTTTCCCTCTGCCGGTTCCCCTGCCGGAAATCACGGTTTCACTTTTGTGGCATCCGCGGCTCGATGCCGATCCGGCGCATCGCTGGCTGCGCGGTTGCGTTCGAGACGTTTGCGCCGGAACAACTCACTGGATTTCTTAGTGGTTGAGGCGAGCATCGTTCAACTGCAGCCATTCGCTCCAGCGCGAGGAGGAACGCCGTGGCGACCGCGCCTCCAATGCCGACGAATAGCTTCAACGACCCCTCCGGCGCAGACAGTGATCAAAACCTCGTATCGCCAGCCGCCAACCGCTGCTTGGGCACAAATCTGTCGCCTGCCGCATCGGCACTAATCGGAATCGATTCGCGGACAGCACGATGGCGCAGATAGTAAGAGTGCAGAGTGTACTTTGTCCGTCTAAGTGGCCGCACGTCGCCCTACGGTCACAACGAAAAAGGCCGCACATGGGGCGGCTTTCACAATTCGGCGGAAACCCCGTGTTGTTCGGCGCTTTTGGCGGGGCTTTTTCTTCGCCGCAGCCTTCTTCTTCTTAGGTTTTTCCACATCACCGCCACTGCGGTTTCGGCTGGCCGGAAGACCGCACTAGAATTTCGATCAGAAATCGAGCTATGATGCATTTGGCATTTCCTGGGACGGCCTCGCGCCCTTGGAATGCCGGGAGGGAACGGGATATGGCCATAGCGCTTGTACTCGTTTTGGTAGTTGTGGGTTCAGTGTTGTTCCACTTCCTGAGCCCATGGTGGTGGACGCCGATTGCCTCTAACTGGGACTATATCGACAACACCATCATCATCACCTTCTGGATTACCGGCGTCGTCTTCGCCGCCGTCGTCCTATTCATGGCCTATTGCGTCTTTCGCTTCCGCCATCGGGAAGGCAATCAGGCGGCATACAAACCCGAGGACAAGCGGCTCGAATGGTGGCTGACGATCGTCACCGCAATCGGGGTCACGGCCATGCTGGTTCCCGGCCTGTTCGTCTGGAACCGGTTCGTCAACGTCCCAAGCGACGCAACTGTGGTCGAGGTCGTCGGCCAGCAATGGCAATGGAGTTTCCGCCTGCCCGGCAAGGACGGCAAGCTCGGCACATCCGACACCCGTAACGTCAGCGCTGAAAATCCCTTGGGCGTGATTGCCGACGATCCCAGTGGCCAGGACGATGTCGTCGTCGAAGCGGCCGATCTGCATCTGCCGGTCGGCAAGCCGGTCAAGATGCTGCTTCGCTCGATCGACGTGCTGCACGATTTCTATGTCCCTGAATTCCGCGCCAAGATGGACATGATCCCAGGCTCGGTCACCTATTTCTGGTTCACCCCTACCAAGACCGGAACCTTCCAGGTCCTGTGCGCCGAACTTTGCGGCCAGGGGCATCCTTTAATGCATGGTGTGGTCATGGTCGACACGCAGGAAGATTATACGGCGTGGCTGGGCGAACAGCAGACTTTTGCGCAATTGTCGGCCCCCCAGCAGGTGGGCTCGGCAGAGTAGACGCCGTGAAAGACGGCGACGTGGGTTGAAATTGCGGCAGGGCTCGAAACTGTCGAGCCTAGCCGAAAAGGGCACGGAGGTGTTCCTATGGTCGATATCACACCTGCAGATACGGTTCCGCCGGCCGAAGTCGCGGAAATGGAGCTCTACCATCCGCACAGCTGGTGGACGAAATACGTGTTTTCGCAGGACGCCAAGGTCATCGCCATTCAGTATTCGGCGACGGCGACGGCAATCGGCATGGTGGCGCTGGTGCTGTCCTGGATGATGCGGCTGCAGCTCGGCTTCCCCGGCACGTTCGATTTCATCACGCCGGAAGCCTACTACCAGTTCATCACCATGCACGGCATGATCATGGTGATCTACCTGCTCACGGCACTCTTCCTGGGTGGCTTCGGCAACTACCTGATCCCACTGATGGTCGGCGCGCGCGACATGGTCTTTCCCTATGTCAACATGCTGAGCTACTGGATTTACCTGCTCGCCGTACTGGTTTTGGTGTCGAGCTTCTTTGCGCCCGGCGGGCCGACGGGTGCCGGCTGGACGCTCTACCCGCCGCAGGCGATCATGACCGGCACACCAGGCGGCCAGGACTGGGGCATCATGCTGATGCTCATCTCGCTGATCCTGTTCATCATCGGCTTCACCATGGGCGGCTTGAACTATGTGGTGACGGTGCTGCAGGCCCGCACACGCGGCATGACGCTGATGCGCCTGCCGCTGACTGTCTGGGGTATCTTCACCGCGACGGTCATGGCGCTGCTCGCCTTTCCGGCGCTGTTTGTCGCCTGCGTGATGATGCTGTTCGACCGTGCGCTCGGCACCAGCTTCTTCATGCCGGCGATCGTCGAGATGGGCGAACAGTTGCAGCATGGCGGCGGCAGCCCGATCCTGTTCCAGCATCTGTTCTGGTTCTTCGGCCACCCCGAGGTCTATATCGTGGCGCTGCCGGCCTTTGGCATCGTATCCGACCTGATCAGCACCCATGCACGCAAGAACATCTTCGGCTACCGGATGATGGTCTGGGCCATCGTCGGCATCGGCGCGCTGAGCTTCGTGGTCTGGGCCCACCACATGTATGTCAGCGGCATGCATCCCTATTTCGGCTTCTTCTTCGCCACCACGACATTGATCATTGCCGTACCGACCGCGATCAAGGTCTACAATTGGGTACTGACGCTGTGGCGCGGCGACATCCACCTCACAATACCGATGCTTTTTGCCCTGGCCTTCATCGTCACCTTCGTCAATGGCGGGCTGACCGGATTGTTTCTCGGCAACGTCGTCGTCGACGTTCCGCTGTCGGACACGATGTTCGTCGTCGCCCATTTCCACATGGTCATGGGCGTCGCCCCGATTCTCGTGATCTTCGGGGCGATTTATCACTGGTACCCGAAGGTCACTGGTCGGATGCTGAACGAGGCAATGGGCCAGTTCCATTTCTGGGTCACCTTCCTCGGTGCCTACCTGATTTTCTTTCCCATGCACTACATCGGCCTGATGGGCGTGCCGCGCCGCTACAACGAACTGACTGACATGACGGTGATGACGGAATCGGCCCACCACCTGAACTCGTTCATCAGCGTCATGGCCTTTATCGTCGGCTTCGCCCAGATAGTATTCCTGTTCAATCTGATCTGGAGCATCCGCCATGGCCGGGAAGCCGGCGGCAATCCGTGGCGCGCCACGACGCTCGAATGGCAGACGCCCGAAACACCGCCCGCCCATGGCAATTTCGGCAAAGAACTGCCGATCGTCTATCGCTGGGCCTATGACTACAGCGTGCCGGGCGCCAAAGAGGACTTTATCCCGCAAAACATGCCGGGCTCCTTCGGATCCTCAAGAGAGCCGTCATGAGCGTCATTCTGGTCTTCCTCCTCGTGATCGCCGGCTTTGCCGGATGGTGGCTCTCCCACCAGCGGCTGATGGCCAAGCCATGGCTCGAGCAAGGTGTGATCGGGGATGTTATCGGCTCGGAAGGATCGGCGCTGCCGACCGCCAAGATCGGCCTCGGCGTCTTCCTCGCCGTCGTCGGCTGCCTGTTCGCGCTTTTCACCAGCGCCTATTTCATGCGCATGGCGCTGTCGGACTGGCAGGCGTTGCCGCTACCGCGCGTGCTCTGGTTCAACACAGGCGTGCTGGTCCTGAGCAGCATCGCGCTGCAATGCGCCTCGGTCGCTGCGCGCCGGGGCCAAATCGACACGGTCAGGCTTGGCCTCGTCACAGCTGGGCTCACCGCACTTGGCTTCCTGATCGGACAGCTTGTGGCATGGCGGGACCTGACCGCCGACGGCTACCTGCTGACCGCCAATCCGGCCAACAGTTTTTTCTACCTGATAACCGGGATGCATGGCCTGCACATACTGGGAGGGCTGGTGGGCCTGAGCAGAACGACTGCCGGCGCCTGGAACGGAGCACCGGCGGAGCGGCTTCGCCTCAGCGTCGAATTGTGCGCCATGTACTGGCATTTCCTGCTTTTCGTCTGGCTCGCCATCTTCGCGCTTCTGGCCGGCTGGGCCGCGACTTTTATCGAGATTTGCCGACAGTTGCTGACCTAGGAGGGCCGGGCGGATGGCAGAGACGACAGTGACACATATCGGCCAAACACAGCCGCGGCCGGCGGGCTTGCAAGGCGTCGCGGCCGACTGGTCCTCGGATCAGCGCGCGTTCAAGAACGTGTCCTGGGGCAAGGCCATGATGTGGATATTCCTGCTCAGCGACACCTTCGTCTTCGGCTGCTTCCTGCTCTCCTACATGACCGCGCGCATGTCTACCCGAGTGCCGTGGCCCAATCCGAGCGAGGTCTTTGCCCTTCACATTGGCGGCTCGGACATTCCGCTGATCCTTATCGCCATCATGACCTTCGTGCTGATCTCGAGCAGCGGAACGATGGCCATGGCGGTCAACTTCGGCTATCGCCGCGACCGCCGCAAAACGGCGATCCTCATGCTTTTGACCGCAGCACTCGGCGCGACCTTCGTCGGCATGCAGGCGTTCGAATGGACCAAGCTGATCACCGAAGGGGTACGGCCCTGGGGCAATCCGTGGGGTGCGGCGCAGTTCGGGTCATCCTTCTTCATGATCACCGGCTTTCACGGCACCCATGTGACGTTTGGGGTGATCTTCCTGATCATCGTGGCGCGAAAGGTCTGGCGCGGCGATTACGACACGGGACGGCCTGGTTTCTTCACCAGCCGCAGGGGTCGCTACGAGAACGTCGAGATCATGGGGCTCTACTGGCATTTCGTCGACCTGGTCTGGGTGTTCATTTTCGCATTCTTCTATCTTTGGTGAGAGGCAGATATGGCTGAGATAACCGCAAACGGCCTGGGGCAACATACGCTGCACGGAGCTCAAGCGCATGATGCGACAGCAACCGGCATCGCCCCCGCGGAGGTTCATCAGGAGCACCCGATCAAGCTCTATCTGGTGGTCTGGGCATGGCTGTTCATCCTCAGCGCCTGCTCCTATATGGTCGATTATCTCGGCATTCACGGCTATCTCAGATGGTCGCTGATCCTGATCTTCATGATGCTCAAGGCCGGGCTGATCGTCGCGGTCTTCATGCACATGGCTTGGGAACGGCTGGCGCTGGCGTATGCGATTATATTGCCGCCGATACTGGTGCTGGTGTTCGTGACAATGATGGTCTTCGAATCGGATTACACGCTTCTCACCCGGACGGTGTTTTTTGGGGCCGGCCCCTGACACGCAATCCGGGCACAGGGTTTGTCGACGGCGTCTCCCGTCAAGAGCTGGGAGCGCCATTTGCGGTCCGCTCCTGTCTGCCTTGAAACAATCGACAGCTGGCCCATTTTTGTCACCACCGGAAACGACAGGAGGAGAACGATTTTCTGTCGTTTCTCCGTCGCGAACTCCAGCAAGGGAGGCTCAAGATGACGATCGCAAACAGATTGAAGAACTTTATCGACGGGAAAGGAATTTCCTATGACACCGTCGAGCACCACCGCACGTCGACAAGCAGGCAGTCCGCCATAGCGGCGCATGTGCCCGGCAGCATAATGGCCAAATCGGTGGTCGTTCACCACGACCGCGGCTATGCGCTGGCCGTGGTCCCCAGCACGCACAGGATCGAGCTCGGCACGTTGCAGGACGTCATGGACCAGCGTATCGGACTCGCCTCCGAAGACGAGGTGGAGTCGATTTTCGAGGATTGCGACACCGGTGCCATCCCGCCGATTGGCGCGGCCTACGATGTGCCGGTGATCCTCGATGAAAGCCTCGGCAATGCCGCCGATATTTATTTCGAGGGTGGCGACCACCGGACGCTTGTGCATGTCAGCGGCAAGGATTTCCGCAACCTGACCAGCGATGCACAGCAAGCCCGCTTTAGCTACCCGGCTTACTGAACACCCTGGCCAACTTGCCGCACCGATGCTCTCGCCGGTGCGGCAGGCAGGATTTTGTCAGTTAACCGGTCTGGTGGAGGCCGGCGATTCCACAACTTTCCGATAGACGTGCCAGGTGGCGTGACCGAGGATCGGCAGCACCACCGCTAGCCCGGCGAACACCGGCAGCGAACCAATGATCAGCGCGACGGCGACAATCAGTCCCCAGACAACCATCACGATCGGGTTCGCCAGGACCACACGCACCGAGGTGTGGATGGCTTCGTAGGCACCGACATCACGATCGAGCAACAACGGGAACGCGACGACCGTGGTGCACAACACCACGGCGGCGAAGACAAAGCCGATAGCGTGGCCAAGGATAATCAGCGTCCAGCCGCGTCCGGTGGCGAATATTTCACTGATGAAGCTGGAGAGCGATTCCGGCGGGGCCGGGCCGAACACTTGCTGGTAAAATATCTGCGCGGTCAAAAGCCAGGCGATGAAGATCGCAAGCAGCATGATCCCGACCGCCGCGATGGCCGGCAGCGCCGGAGAATTCCTGACCCCGAAAGCGTGGCTCCAGGAGGCGTCGAGCCCGGCCTCCCGTCGCCGGCTGATCTCATAGAGGCCGATCGCCGCGAATGGACCGATCAGCGCAAAACCCGACACCAGCGGAAACAACAGCGGCAGCGCATTGTTGCCCGACGTCCAGACGGCGAGCACGACGCCGACAAGCGGATAGATCAGGCACAGGAAAACGATATGCGACGGTTTGACCATGAAATCGTCCACGCCGCGCTTGAGCGCGTCGAAAAGGTCGGAAACGCCTATCTTTCGAATTCTGGTGTGCTCCAGCGTCTCGCTGGCGCCTGCAATCACGTGAAAACTTGCCATGACCATTCCTCCAGACCAGGTCCGGTAAGGTCGCGATTTACGGTGCTGCCGTTCAGCGTGTGACTGGCCACGCAAAACCGCGACCTGCACCATGATCAACATACGCTCTTGCAGGGGATTTGTCGCCGCCCTTTGTCTTGGGAGGACGCTCCGGTGATCCGGCTAGCTCTAGCCGCCTTTCTTCGATATTCTCCAAGCTGGGTTGAAGGGTGAAGGTCATGGATCGAAAGACCATTCTCATGCTCGGCCTTGGCGTAGTTATTCTGCTGTTGCTGGGATTCTGCGCAGTGCCAACGTGAGGTTTGAGCAGGTTCGGGGCGCACCTCGTTCAGCAACCGCCGATTCTCAACCCGACAAGCAATCCGAGAACATCAGGATTTAATGCAGCCACGAGGCAGGTCATGCCGTCAATTTCCGGCTGACATGACGACACGCATTGCAATGGTATCGGCAAGCAGCACGGCAAAGATCGCGAAAAGATAGAGAATCGAATAGGCAAACAGCGCCTTTGCGCGTTTCATCTCCCAACCTTCAACACACCTTTTGTCGATCAGAAGCTTCCAGGCATGCCAGATGAAACCCGCGCCCAATGCGGCCGAAACAATCCCGTACAATCCGCTCGCGAATCCAAAGGCCCAAGGCAGCACGCCGATTGGTGCCAAGATCAGTGAATAGACGAAGATCTGTTTTCTGGTCGAAGCCTGGCCGGCCACGTTCGGCATCATGGGAATGCCGGCAGCAGCATAGTCGCCGATCTTGAACAGCGCGAGCGCCCAGAAATGCGGCGGCGTCCAGAGGAAGATGATCAGAAACAGGATGAGACTTTCAGCCCCGACGGCGCCGGTGGCCGCCGCCCATCCGATGACAGGAGGAAGGGCACCCGCGGCGCCGCCTATGACGATATTCTGCGGCGTCGAGCGTTTCAGCCACATCGTGTAGATAACAACGTAGAAGAAGATGGTGAAGGCCAGCAGCGATGCGGCAAGCCACCCCACCAGCACGCCAAGCGTCATGACCGAAAGTACGGAAAGCACCAGGCCGAAGCCGAGAGCTTCGCCTGGCGTGACCCGGCCTGATGGGACGGGCCGCTTTGACGTGCGTGACATCAACGCGTCAATATCGGCATCGTACCACATGTTGAGTGCCCCGGCCGCTCCTGCTCCAACCGCAATTGCACCGATTGCAATCACGGCGATGACCGGATTCATCATTCCGGGCGCCGCCATCAGGCCGACGAAAGCAGTAAAAACAGCAAGCGCCATGACGCGCGGTTTCAGAAGCGCGAAGAAATCACTGACCGTCGCTTCCGAGATTCGGATACCGGTATCCTCGAGGCCACCTTCCCGAGCCGACATTTCAGGCGACCACCGATGGGGGCAGGCAATCTGGCCGGCTCTTCGGCCGGCGGAAGAACCGGGTTACTTCCTGGCGGAAGAACCGGGTCATTTGGAGAATTGCTTCAGATAGGCGATGACATTGGCGATATCCTCGTCCTTCTTGAGGCCGGGAAACGCCATCTTCGTACCTTTGACCATGGCCTTGGGATCGCGAAGATAGGTCGTCAGCGTGGCTTCGTCCCATTTGACGCCGGATGCGCCCGCCTCGGTCATGGCTTTGGAATACTTGAACCCCGGATGCGTGCCGGCCGTTCGACCGATGATGCCGCTCAACGACGGACCGACTTTGTTCTGGTCCTTGTCCACGACGTGACAGACCTTGCATTTGGTGAAGACCTTCTCGCCCGCGGCGGCATCCTGTGCCTGGGATTGGCTCGTGATAAACGTCGCAACGGACACGACGGCGAAAAACGCGATTGCACGCATGGCATTCCCTCCCCGATCGCCAAATCTGTCTTGGACGATCTGCGTCTGCCGACACTTTCGCCGGCATGCGCCCCTTGCACGACAGAGCGGAACATCCGCGTCTCCCGCATGGAATTGCGGCATCTACATACCACAGAATCTGGCCGGCAGATAGAAGAAGTCGATCAGGATTGCCGCCGAAGCGATGAGGCAGCTCCATCGAGCCGAGCGCAGTCGGAACGCATATCGGCTAATGGCGTTAGACCAGTGTCCACAAGATCAAAGATCAGAGAAGCGTCCATGAACGATAGGAGCGTCCTGGAGGTGCGCCACGGCACCCTCACGATCGACGGCGAGACGGTCTTTTACAGGAAAGCAGGTCCTGAAGCCGCGTCGGTGTTGTTGCTTCCGCATGGCTATCCCTGCTCATCCTTCCAATATCGCCGGCTGATGCCGGCGCTCGCCGATCGCTGGCGAACGGTCGCGCCGGATTTCCCCGGCTTTGGCTACAGTGGAACCCCCGATCCGGCACGGTTCGGTTATGATTTTGACGCCTACGCGACTTTCCTGGAGCGGTTCACTGACGCGCTGGGGCTCGGCAGCTACGCGTTATGGCTGCACGACTACGGCTCGCAGATCGGCCTGCGCCACGCTATAGCGCATCCATCGCGGATCAGGGCCCTGATCATCCAGAATGGCGACATCTACGCGGATGCTCTTGGCCCAAAATACGAAACGATCCGGCGTTTTTGGCGGGATCCTTCACCGGCGAACCGTGCGCCGCTCGAAAACGCGGTGAGCGAGGACGGCTTTCGCGCCGAGTTCGTCGGCGAAGTCGATGGCGACGTCGCTCGACGTGTCCCGCCCGATATGTGGAAGTTGCATTGGCCGCTGATGAATACGCCTGTGCGCCGTGCGCTTTCAGTCGGACTGATGGAGAAACTCAAGGCTAATCTCGACTGGTTCCCTCGTTACCAGGGATACCTGCGCGAGCAGCGGCCGCCGGCAATGATCCTTTGGGGCCCGAAGGACGAATACATGCCCGAGCCGGCAGCGCGCGCCTATCTGCGCGATCTCCCCGAGGCCGAACTGCATTTGCTGGACGACGCAGGGCACTGGCTGCTGGAGAGACCCATTTCGAGGTCGCCCTGCCATTGGTGCGACGGTTTCTCAGCAAGTTCCTGCATTAATCGCCTGCACAACACCGCAGCGGATCCCCCCATAGCTGCCCCATCCTCATCACAACCCATCGAGAGGAGCGCACTTCATGACCGACAACGCCACAATTGCCCGGATCTGGCGGGGAAGGACACGCCGTGATCTGGCAGACGTCTACGAGCCCTATCTACGCCGCGAAGGCATTCGGCCGCTTCAGGAGAAGGCACTTGGCGTGCAGTTGTTTCGCGAAGATCGCGAAGAAGAAACAGAGTTCGTGACGATCTCGTACTGGCCTGACGTCGAAGCCATGGCGAGCTTCACCGGCGGCGACCCGCACAAGATCCATCACCTGCCGCGTGACGAAGAGTTTCTCGTTGAACTGCCCCAACGAGTGACGGTGATGCGGATCCTCGTCAATCAATTACCTGGCAATTAGGGCGGCAGCGGCCTTGCGACGTCGACAGCATCGAAAAAGGCCGCCTCAAGGGCGGCCTTTCGCAATTCGCAGAATGCCGTGTTATTCGGCGTCCTTGGCGGCTTTCTTCTTCGGCGCGGCCTTCTTCTTGGGCTCTTCCGCATCGTCGGCCTTCTTGGTGTCGGCCTTCTTCGCGGCAGCTTTCTTCGCCGGCTTCGCCTTGGCCGTCTCGCTGTCCTCGTCGTCGGCCATCAGCTCTTCCTTGCTTACCTTGACGTCGGTGACCGAAATCTGGCTGAGCAGATGGTCGACCACCTTCTCCTCGAACAGCGGCGCGCGCAGCGTGTTCAGCGCTTCGGGATTGCTGCGGTAGAATTCGAAGGCTTCCTGCTGCTGGGCGGCCGGATAGCGGCGCACCTGCTCGAACAGGCCACGCTGCAATTCCTCGTCCGACACGGTGACGCCGGCCTTCTCGCCGATTTCGGCGAGAACCAGGCCGAGACGCACGCGGCGCTCGGCAAGCCGCATATATTCGGCGCGCGCCTCTTCTTCCGTCGTCTCCTCGTCGGCGAAGGTGCGGCCGGCGGCTTCCAGATCGCGGTTGACCTGGTTCCAGATGTTGTTGAACTCGGCCTCGACGAGCTTCGACGGCGCCTCGAACGAGTAGGCGGCGTCGAGCTGGTCGAGCAGCTGGCGCTTGATCTTCTGGCGCGTCATCGAACCGAACTGGTTCTCGATCTGGCCGCGCACCACTTCACGCAGGCGCTCCAGCGATTCCAGGCCGAGATTCTTGGCCGTTTCGTCGTTGATTTCCAACGCACCGGGCTTGGACACTTCCTTGACGGTGACGTCGAAGGTCGCTTCCTTGCCGGCCAGATGCGCCGCCTGGTAGTTTTCCGGGAACGTGACCGTGACCTGCGTCTCGTCACCGGCCTTGCTGCCGATGAGCTGATCCTCGAAGCCGGGAATGAATTCCTTGGAGCCGAGCACCAGCGGCTGGTCCGTGCCGGCGCCTCCGCTGAAGGCTTCGCCATCGATCTTGCCGACATAGTCGATCGTCACGCGGTCGCCTTCGGCGGCCTTGCCGGTCTTCGGTTCGTAGGTGCGCGCCGATTCGGCGACACGCTGGACCTGCTCGTCGATTTCCGAATCCGGCACGTCGAACACCTGACGTGTCACCTTGATGTCGGAGAAATCCTTGATCTCGATCGGCGGGATGATCTCGTAGTTCAGCCGGAACTCGAAGTCGGCGCCGCCGGCCAGGATCTTCTCGGCCTCCTTCTCGTCCTCGGTCATGATTACTTCGGGCTGCATGGCAGCCTTTTCGCCGCGCCCCGTAATGATCGAACGGGTCGAATCGTTGAGGATCTCGTTGACCACTTCGGCCATGAACGACTTGCCATAGACCTTGCGCAGGTGCTGCACCGGCACCTTGCCGGGACGGAAGCCGTTGATGCGGACCTTGCTCCTGGCATCGGAAAGCCGCGCCATCAGCTTGGCTTCCATGTCACCGGCCGGCACGGTGATCTTGATCTCGCGCTTGAGACCGGAGTTGAGCGTTTCGGTGACCTGCATCATAGAACCTTTGTTTCCACCAATGAGGCAGCCAAACGGCTCCTGCCGTTTACAGCCTGCCGGTATGATCTTGCCGGGAATGGCTTTTGGTGCGGGACTTGGCAATTTGTCCGCCCAACGCGGCTCAAATCCTCCAGAAATACGCTCCAAAATGTGAATAAGTCTTTGTTTTTCCTACTTCTTATCACATTCTGCAGAAGCGGATCGTCGCATCCCGTCACATTCGACACGCCTTTTGTCACAGGCGCGGCTAATTTTCAACCATCTTCGCGTCTACCGCGCCGCGCGTCCTTCTTGGACGCGCAAGGACGCTTGTAGCACCTTGATTTTGGCGCATGATCCCGAAACACGATTTTTCGATTTTCGGGATCATGCGCCGGCGAACGGCCGCTATTTTGACCGCGACATTGACAGAATAATGGCTCAGCGCAGCGATCCTGATGCAGAGAAGCCCGCCACGTTGCGGGTGGCGGGCCGGCCGCGAAGCCAGGAGAGTATTGTCAAAGCCTCCACGGCCGATGCGACGCTCTCGTTTGCGAGTGCTCAGCGACGCGCGATCAGCATGCAAAGCTGCCGCAGGTCACGGTCATAGGTGCCTTCGCTGCTGAGCACGTCGACACAGCGTTTCTTCATGCGCATCAGTTGGCTGCTGGACATCTGCGCGACCACGCTCGGCATGCCGGGAGTCCCCGGTGTTCCAAGAGTGCCAAGTGTCCCGGCAAGCGTTCCGCCGCCGACGCCGACACCGACACCGCTCGTGCGAGCGACATTGGCACCCAGGCCCGCTGTAATGCCGCCGGTGCCGCCTAAATTTGCGCCTGCGCCAGCCGTAATGCCGCCGGTGCCGCCCACGTTTGCGCCTGCACCGGCAGTGCCATCGACATTGGCACCCAGGCCAGCCGTGACGCCCCTACTGCCGCCAATCGATGCACCGGCGCCTGCATTTACCCCGCTCCTGCCGCCGATCGAGGCGCCGGCACCAGCGGTAAAGCGCTTGCTGCCGCCAATCGATGCACCGGCGCCGGCGTTCACCCCGCTCCTGCCGCCGACCGAGGCGCCGGCTCCCGCATTGATGCCGCCACTGCCGCCGACCGAGGCGCCGAGACCGGCGTTTACGCCGCCTCGGCCGCCGACCGATGCGCCGGCGCCGACGCTAATGCCGCCTGCGCTGGAGGGAAAAGATAGAGATAAAACAAGTGCACCACCGGCCAAAGCTGTGGCGAAACTCTTAACGAAATTTGCCATGACACTCTCCTTTGGTAGTTACCCCACAGCAGCAGTTTCAGCGCCTGCTACTTTAGCGATAACGAACTCAGGGAGTTGTTGAATTGCTAACACGAAACAATGTTTGCGATCGTAACTTACGGGTAGCAAAATATTCTGAATCAATTTGAAAGAATTTGGGAATACATCCTCGGCCAGGAAGACCTGACCGCGAACGAGTTCGTTCGCGCCACCTCGCCTATTTTGGACGGAAGGTCCGCGCCGTGGCCGCCGACGGCACTATCTGGTGCTCGTCATGGCAGATAGCTTTGCAAGGAAACCGAATGTCCCGTCACGACTTTGTGCTCCAGCGCTAGACCTATATGACCGCCAGTTTGAGCGCGATGCCGATGCATGGCGCGCGTGGGCCCACGGTCTACGGGCTGGGACTTGCCCAAGCGAACGGCATAGACGGCAACGCGAGGCCCAAAAAACCTCGAAAATCTAAGTCTTGAACTTGTGACATGGCTTGTGACATAGACATGTCACGGTGACACGAAGCCAGCGGGTATGGCGGAATTGGTAGACGCACCAGATTTAGGTTCTGGCGTGAGAACGTGGGGGTTCGAGTCCCTCTACCCGCACCACTGCTCCCCCTCGAACAGTGGATTAAGGTTCCAGTGTCGGAAGGCGAGTCCCTTCATCCGCACCAATTTGGTGCCTACTCCTCAAAGACCTGGCGCGTGAACCATCCGGTCAAAGTCGCAAGTTCAGGCCCCAGCACGCGATCGTCACCGACCGGCGGCACGATGCTTCTGATATCCGCGGCGAACGACTGAAGCGCCAGAGGCGCCACGCGCTCGGTGACATGCAGTGCCTGCGAGGCGATCACCGCCAGCATCGCCATCGCGGCATCGAGGCAGCGGCCGGCGCGTGCTTCCTTCGTCCATGCGAGGAACACCGTCGTGGCGACGTCGTCCTGGCCGGCGCCGGCCGATTCCGTTCCCGGGATGAAGGTTCGCTGGGCCGCGAGTTTCGCCTGCTCCAGATAACCCGTGATCGCCATCGGCACATAGCCGACATTGCCGTGGCCGTCGCTGTCGCTCCAGTCCCGCCCCGTCAAAAGCAGATCGGGCAGGAGCGAGACCTTGCCGTTCAAAAGCTTCGAGGCGTGGCGGTCGCACAACAGGCAGATATCGGCCCATATCGCCGCCAGATCATCCAGGGCGGGTGTTGCCATGGCATTGTGATAGCCGCCCGTGCTGATGCAGCGCCCGAGCGGATGCACGTCGTCAGGCGGGATGTAGACCGGGTTGTCCGAGACCGAGGCGAGCGACACGGTCGCCGCGCCTTCCGCCGATGCCAGCGCGCGATGCGCGTGCCCCAGGATGCGAGGAACGATGCGATAGCTGACCGGCGCCTGATAATTGCGGCGCCCGGTGCCGGCGCCGGCAAGAAACTCCCTCAATCCGCACAGCGCCGCTGCTTCGTGTTCATCGCCCCAAAGCGCGTCGAGCGCCGGGTCGTAATGTTCGAGCGGCGCGCGAAACGCTTCGATCGAAAGCGCAAAGACTTTTTCGGCAAGGCGAATGCGGCGGCGAGCCGCCAAGGCAGCGTCGGCCACAAGTGCGGCAGCGCAGGGCGAGCCATTGATCAATGATCCCCTTTCCTTGACTTCCAGGTCGAAGCGCGTCGAAAGTTCTGCAAAGAGCGGATAGAGGGCGAGGATTTCACCGGCACCGCCCTGGCCGGAGGATGGCACCAGGGGCATAGGTCCGCTATCCAGCATCGAAGCGACGGCGAGCGCCATGCGTGGTGTGGTCGCAGCATTTCCTTCGAGGAAATTCGCCAGGCGGGCGAGCACGATCGCCCTCACCACGCGATCTGGCAAAGGCTCGCCGAACGATGTGGCGGCTGCGAACGCCTTGATGCGCGCGTGGCGATCCCGCTCGCCAAGTTCGAGCCGCCTGCTCGCCAGTTCTCCCATGGCGGTGGTCACGCCATAGATGACCGGTACAGGGTCGGTCTCGATGAGACGCAGGAACGACGCGCGACACTCTGCGATGCGCTGTAAGGCATTGCCGCTGATTTGCACCGTGTCTTTCTTCCAGGCGACGCGGAAAACCGAGTCGAGATTTATGTCTTCTCGTGTCGTCAGGATAATTGTCATGTTTGATGCTGTCCGAGCCGGCCACGCTTTCCAATTCTAATCCGGCCCGGCTTTCCAATTCTAATAAAGCGGTTCCTCGAACAGCGTCTTGTCGCCGTCCATCAGCGCCTTGATCTGCGCGGCGCCATCGGCTGCGATTGCGACGCGGACGCCGAACGGCCGCACCCGCATGTCGTTCTGGATCGCCATCCCCTCGCCTTCCGGCAGATAGAAACGTTCAATGCCGTAATCCGGCGCGATCGTCGTGGCTGCACTGAGATCCCACCCCTCAGCCACTTGCCCGACGATATCGGCTTCGTCGGATGCTGCCGGCGCAGGCGCTTGCCCGAACCAGGCCGCGGTCGCCTCCCAATAGCCGTCGGCGCCCTGCTTCAGCCTGACGACGATCGGCGTGTCGTCGCTCGTGAGCTTACCGGCCGGAATGTTGGCGATCAGCTTCACCGGTATGCGCGAAATCTCATAGCCAAGGCGAATAAAGTCGCCGCGCAGGAGATCGCGCGGATCGATCGGTTCGACCCTCAGCAGCACTTGCCTGCCGTCGCGCAGGATCGCCGCCCGGCCGGCGATGATCCAGCTCAGGAAGCCGATCTGGACGAGCGCCAGCACCACCGCCGAAACGATCAGTCTTTTACCGGTCATCATGCCGCCGCTCCTTCCACGCTCGAGGCCCTCATGCGCTTTTCCACGCGGAGGATGACAAGGGCAAGCAGGCCAAGAAGCACAGCGGCTGCAAGGAAGAAGCCTGCTGTGTCGAGCATCGACTGCAACATCACCACATAGATGATGGCGAGTTCGAGGGCGAAGCCGGCATAGGCAACCCAGCGCAAGCCCCTGCTCTCGCGGCCTCCCAGCACAATCGCCGCGACAATGCCGGCAAGCGCAACGGCCGAGGCAATGCCGAAGCCGCCGTTGTTGCTCTCACCGGCTAGTTCGAACTGGATCATCGCCAGGCCGGTGAGAAACCCGATCAGCGCGTGTAAGGGCAGACGGCCGCCAAGCTGCAATATCCGGTCGACGGGCCCGGCAGCGAAGATCGCAGCCGCGAAAAGCAGCGTCGACACGACAATGAGCGGGACGGCGACCTGCAGCGTTTCGTATTCCGTAAACAACAGCACGAGATAGAAAATGACCGACAGGATGATCAGGTGCCGAGCCGCCTGGCTGCGGGTCCAGAACGAAATGGCGAACAACACGCTCGCCATGACGACGAAGAGATACGGAAATTCCGCGCGCCCGAAATAGTCAAACCCCCTCAGGAACAGCCATGCGTCGGCAATGCCGACAGACGCGACGGTCAGTGGGTTCGAGCGCAGCGCAACCGCCGCTAAGGCCGTGCCAGCGCCCCAGGTGATCAAGGCCGATGTTTCGTCGCCGGATAAATGATACATCTGGCCGATCAGCGCGATCGATCCGCCGAATGCCGCCGCGGCGGCAATCCAGAGTGCCTCGCCGATAGCAGCATGGTCGAGTGTCTTCAGCACCGCGCCGCCGACATAGCCGGCGAGGATGATGGCGAAGAGCGCTGCCACCCGCGCCAGCCGCGGGATGGCTTCCCAATTGGCGGCGACGAAGATAAGGACGGCCGCACCAAAAAGCAGCGCCGCCATCATCGCCAGGATCGAGCCGAAGCTCAGTGATTTGCGCTCATTGGCCTCGACGTCGCGCGTCAACGCGTCGGCCGTCGAGGCGTCGATCAGGCCAGCCTGCAGCCATCGTGCGATATCGGTCCTGACGCGTGACGAATAGCTCGCCATGCCTTTCTCCCCCAGCTTGCTCTTTTTTTCAGCCGATCCGGCCAAACCGTTGACGCTACGGCATTTTCCGATTCGGGCCTATCTATGTCGAAGACGTGATTTGGCGGCGATGGTGCATTGCACAATTTGCATTGCTGCCATGCACCAATAGCGCTTTTAAATCGATATGACCCCACCTATCTTCAGGGCGTACACAAAGACGGAATGATCCGGAAGAAAGACGAAACGAGAAATACCATGAACCTGATCCGCAACTACCGCAACTGGCGCCGCTACCGGGACACCGTTTCCGAGCTGAGCCGCCTGAGCACCCGCGAACTGACCGACCTCGGCATCAGCCGCAGCGACATCCACTACGTCGCCCGCAAGGCGGTCTAATCCTCTTCGGACCGCAAATGGTCCGAACCAGTTTGACTTGAAAAGAGAACGACAATGAACCTGATCCGCAACTATCGTAACTGGCGCGTTTATCGCTCGACGGTTGCCGAGCTGGGTCGCCTTTCGAACCGCCAGCTGCATGATCTCGGCATCGTCCGCGAAGAGATCAAGAGCATCGCCCGCAAGGCGATCTAGTCAAGGAATTTCGCCAGGGTCGACCTCCTCCCCGACCCTGACGAATACGGTCAGCCTTCACCTCCTCCCGAGGGTTGACCACAAAAACGGCGCCCGCCGTACCTCCTCCCGCGGCGGGCGCTGTTTCCCCGGGACGAAATTTCGTCCCAGGGGCGAAAGGAATTTCGTCCCAAAAGGGTTTCGCCCCCTTTCATCAGGCGAACGGAATTTCGTCAAAGCCGACCTCCTCCCCGGCGATGACGAATACGGTCGATCTTCACCTCCTCCCGAGGATCGACCAGCAAAACGACACCCGCCGGACCTCCTCCCCCGGCGGGTGTTGTTTTTTTCAGGGTCGAGGCACTCTGGCAGCCGTTTTGGCGGCATGTCCCTGTCAGTCCAGCGCACCGCTTTCCAGAACGCCCCGTTTCTTCCACTGGCTCAACGGAAAAATGTCCGGTGCGCCGCCCATCGGCGCATACCAGGAATCCACCACCCATTCGGTGCCGCCGCGGTCGCTGATCACCGCCGTCCAATGGGGATAGCGTCCGTCGACAAACAGGCCTCGCGAAGCTTTGTCCTCGACCTTGTGAAACCTGAGCAGTTTTCGCTCGGCAAGATAGACCAGCAGCGCATGCGTATTGGTCGATTCGTCGACACAATCCATCTGGCCCCTGATGCGCGATGCACCGAATTCCGATTGCGGCAGATCGCGAATGCCGGTGGCCCGGAAAATGCGCTGCTCGAAATAGCGGACAGCCTTCGAAATAGCGGAACGCTCGGCCTGGGGCGAACCCGCACCCGCACGCAGGATAGCGCGGAAACGCGCGCCGTCACCGGGGCCAAGCGCCAGCATCGTGCGATAGTTGCAACTGTAGCCGTGACATATGGGGATCCGCCTGGAAGCCGTCGCGGCCAGTTCGCCGGCGGCGGCTGTTTCGCCCACGGCGATCAAGACTGTCAGAAATGCCGCTCTGGCAAAGACCCCGAGACTCCCGTCCATTCTCCGACAGTAGACGATTGCAGCACTTGGCGGCAACAGCGCCGCTAACCGGGGCAATTGCAATCGCAGCTACAAGCGACTATTTCGGCGCTCATGAGCAAGAATCCCATTCACGTCATCGGCGGCGGTCTCGCCGGCTCCGAAGCCGCTTGGCAGGCGGCCGAGGCCGGCGTTCCCGTTGTCCTGCATGAAATGCGTCCCGTCCGCGGCACCGATGCGCACAAGACGAATGGGCTGGCCGAGCTGGTCTGTTCCAATTCCTTCCGCTCCGACGATGCGCAGACCAACGCCGTCGGCCTGCTGCACGCCGAAATGCGGCTGGCCGGTTCGCTGATCATGAGCGCCGGCGACGCCCACCAGGTGCCGGCCGGCGGTGCGCTTGCCGTCGACCGCGACGGATTTTCCGAAGCGGTGACCAAAAAGCTCGAAGCGCATCCGCTCATCACCATCCGGCGCGAGGAAGTACCCGGCCTGCCGCCGGCGGACTGGGACCAGGCGATCATCGCCACGGGCCCGCTGACCTCACCTGGGCTCGCGCAATCGATTGCGGAAGTGACCGGCGCCGACGCGCTCGCCTTCTTCGATGCTATCGCGCCGATCGTCCATTTCGACACAATCGACATGAACATTTGCTGGTTCCAGTCACGCTACGACAAGGTCGGGCCCGGCGGCACCGGCAAGGACTACATCAACTGCCCGATGGATAAGGAGCAATATCTCGCCTTCGTAGGGGCGCTTGTGGCGGGCCAAAAGACCGAATTCAAGCAATGGGAAGGCACGCCCTATTTCGACGGCTGCCTGCCGATCGAGATCATGGCCGAGCGCGGCGTCGAGACGCTGCGCCATGGGCCGATGAAGCCGATGGGGCTTACCAATGCGCACAATCCATCGGTGAAGGCCTATGCCGTCGTGCAACTTCGACAGGACAATGCGCTGGGCACGCTCTACAACATGGTCGGCTTTCAGACCAAGCTGAAGCACGCCGAGCAGGTGCGCGTCTTCCGCACCATCCCGGGCCTCGAAAGCGCCGAATTCGCCCGCCTCGGCGGCCTGCACCGCAACACCTATATCAATTCGCCGACGCTGCTTGACCAATCGCTGCAGCTGAAGTCGCGGCCCGGCCTGCGCTTCGCCGGCCAGATCACCGGCTGCGAAGGCTATGTCGAAAGTGCCGCCATCGGCCTGCTTGCCGGGCGCTTTGCCGCCGCCGAGCGGTTGGGCCACGCGCCGGCGCTGCCGCCGATGACCACAGCTTTTGGGGCGCTGCTCAACCATATTACCGGCGGTCACATCGTTTCCGACGACGAGCCGGGAAAGCGCTCCTTCCAGCCGATGAACATCAATTTCGGCCTGTTTCCCCCTGTGGAAGCGCCGAAAGCCGAGGGAAAGCGCCTGCGCGGCAAGGACAAGACCGTCGCCAAGCGGCGTGCGGTGACGTCACGCGCACTGGCCGACTGCCGCGAATGGCTGGGACTTGCATCATTGGCGACGGAAGCGGCGGAGTAGTCCGCCTGTCTGTTCCTTGTCGATCGGGCGACAGGAGAGTAGGATAGTATCCCACCCTCCATCATAGGGAGCAATTCCATGGAGCCCGCCGAGAAACTGTCAGTCACCGTCACGCCCGCAATGGCGCGCATGATCCGCAAAAAAGTCGAGGACGGCTCCTTCGGATCGGCAAGCGAGGTCATCCGCGCAGCACTTCGCGCCTTCCAGCGCGAGGAGGAAGAGCATGCCGAGCGCATGGCCTCGATCAGGGCGCGCGTGAAGGCATCTATCGAGGACACGAGACCGAACCTTTCTGGGGAGGAGGTTCGCGACCGTCTTAAGGGATTTTTCGCGCAGTATTCGAGCCGCGCCGATGATTCGGCGGCTTGAGGTCGAGTATCGCGAAAGCGCCAGCGGTGATCTGGCAGCAATTTTCAGACACGTCGTCGAGGCTAGCGGAAGTGCTGACATCGCACTGAAATTCGTTCTGCGTATCGAAGACCGCTGCCAAAACATCGGCAATGCCCCTCGCGGTGGCCGCCCGCGCGACGACATCGTGCCAGGATTGCGAACAGTTCCGTTCGAGCATTCTGCCGTCATCGCTTACATGGTCGATCATGATCTCGTACGCATCGTCAACATCTTCTATGGCGGTCGCGACTACGAGACACTGATGCGCGATAGCGGGCCTAGCGAACCATCGTAATGAAAACGATTCTATGATCGCCGCCGCTTCATGGCTCCAGTTCGGCGCCAGATCAGCCGGTTGAAGCAGGCCAGCCTCGAGTCGCCCGGCGCAACAGCAGCCAATGGCGGCGCCAGGCCGAGAGCCGTGCCACGCCGCTCAGAGGTGACTGACGAGAACTTTCCATCTTGCCGAGATAGGCGCGCGACAAGGCCAGCGGCAAAAATGCCGGTCGCAGCGAAACCGGCAACGCCGATGCACCGCTTTCGAATGCTGCAAGATGCTCTTGCGCCAGCGCAATCATCGCCGCCACAGCGCGTTGCGCTCCAGGCCCACCATTGCCCGCAACGAACTCCTCCGGCGACGACCCTGCCGCGGCCAGAATGTCGGCCGGGACAAAGCACTGCCCGCGCTTGCGGTGCAATGGCAGCAGTAGCAAAAGGCCGGTCATCGCTTGTGCGCAACCTGCCCTGCCCGCAAGTTCGGCAAACCGCGGTGCTGCGACCGGATCGAGTACCATCGCTGCAAGCTGGATGAGCGCCGCTGCGGTCTCGCCGCAATAGCCTTCCAGATCGGTGCGCGACGGCATAGGGTCGTCATAGAGATCGAAAATACGGGCTTCGAGCATGTTCTCGAAGGCGGGTTTCGGCAGGTGGTGGGCGGAAATCGTAGCCTTTAACGCGTCCGCGACAGGATGGCCAACCCCGTCCCCATTGTCCTCGGTTGCGATGACATCGCGCCACCATTGCAGCCGCACCTCGCCGGGTAGCGCCTCGCGGATACGGTCGCGAATGCCTGATATCTCGGCATTGAAGGCATAGAGCGAAAAAAGTGCGTCACGCTTGTCCTCGGGCGCATAGAGCGCGCAAACATAGCGGTCATGGTCGGCGGCTCGCACCGTTTGCATGACGATTTTGGCGTTTTCGCTCACGTCACTCGACGGCAATCAGTGCGGCGGCCACCGCACGGTTTTCCGCAAGAAGAACATTGTAGGTCCGCACGGCAGCACCAGTCGACATCGGATCGGCCGCAATGCCCGCCGCCTTCAGCGCGGCACGCAACGCGGCCGGCAACGGCCTGAGGTCCTTGCCGCCGCCGACCAGCAGGATCTCGACCTTGTCAGCCTCGTTGAGCAGCTTGGCGAAATCCGCCGCCGTCAGTGCCAGGGGATCAGCCGGCTCCCAGCCATAGATGCCCGACGGCAGGCACAGGAGCGAGCCGCGATGCGACATGTCGGCGAAACGAAACCCGCCATTGCCATAGGCCTCGATCGGCGCACGGCCGGGGAAATGCGCTTCGCGGATGACGATGCCTTTTGCCACTAGTGGTCCGATTCTAACATTCGCATCCCATTCCAACAGCGTCGTTTGCGAATGTTAGAACGATAGGGACCACCAGCAAATAGATGTTTCTGCCGCGGCAATCGTCAGGTCGCCACGGCTTTGCCGCCGCTCACCGGCTTCTCCTCATCAGCCGTCGCGGCCTGCGGCCGCAGCTTGAACAGGATGAGCAGCGGGGCGGCGATAAAGATCGACGAATAGGTTCCGAAGACGACGCCGAACAGCATCGCCAGCGTGAACGAGCGGATCACCTCGCCGCCGAACAGCACCAGCGCCAGCAGCGCTAGCATCGTCGTCACCGAGGTCAGCGTCGTTCGCGACAGCGTCTCGTTGATGGCGTTGTTCAACAATTGCGGCAGCGGCATTCTCTTGTATTTTCGTAAGTCTTCGCGAACACGGTCATAGACGACGATCGTGTCATTAAGCGAATAGCCGATGATGGTGAGTATCGCTGCAAGCGACGACTGGTTGAATTCGAGACCGGTGATGACGAAAAAGCCGATCGTCATGACCACATCGTGGACTGTGGCGATGATGGCGCCGACCGCAAACTGCCATTCGAAGCGGAACCACACATAGATCAGGATTCCGAGCAGTGCGATGAGCATGGCGATGGTGCCTTGCTTGGCGAGTTCGCCGGAAACTGTCGGTCCCACCACCTCGACGCGGCGGAAATCGTAGTTGTCCTGCAACTCGCCGCGCACTTTGTCGATGACGGTCTGTTCGGCGTTCTCGCCACCCTCCTGCGTGCCGACGCGAATCAAGACGTCGTTCGGGTCGCCGAACTGCTGCACCTGCACTTCGCCGATGTTGAGTTCCGAAAGCCTGCCGCGGATGTCGGCAATATCGGCGGTGCCATCCTTGGCCTGGACCTCGATCAGCGAACCGCCCTTGAAGTCGATGCCGTAATTGATGTCGACTGTCATGAACAGCACGACCGACAGGATCGACAGCATGCTGGACAGCGCGAATGTCCAGCGGCGGATGCCCATGAACGGAATTCTCGTGCCCGGCGGGACGAAGGTCACCGGCGCGCGCGGCAATTCCTTCGGGCGAGCGCGGCGGAGCCAGATCGACACCAGCAGCCGGGTGAAGGTGAAGGCGGTGAAGACGGTGGTCAGAATGCCTATGGCGAAGGTTACAGCAAAGCCCTTTACTGGTCCGGTCCCGAGCCAGAACAGCACCACGGTCGCGATCAGCGAGGTGACGTTCGAATCGACGATGGTGGCCAGCGCTTTCGAAAAGCCCGTGTCGATCGCCTGGATTACCGAGCGACCGTTTCGCCGCTCCTCGCGGATGCGCTCGTAGATGAGAACGTTTGAATCGACCGCCATGCCGATGGTCAACACGATACCGGCGATGCCGGGCAATGTCAGTGTCGCGCCAAGCAACGACAACAACGCGATGATCATCGCCACATGCACCGCCAACGCGATATTGGCAATGAAGCCGAGAAAGCCATAGGCCACGAACATGAACACGACGACGAGGATGGAGCCGATCACGCCGGCGACTTTGCCGGCGTGAATGGAATCCTCGCCGAGCCCAGGGCCTACTGTGCGCTCTTCGATCACCGTCAGCGTCGCCGGCAGCGCGCCGGCACGCAACAACACGGCGAGGTCGTTGGCGCTCTCGGCGGTGAAATTGCCCGAGATCTGGCCGCTGCCGCCAAGGATCGGTTCGCGGATCTGCGGTGCCGAAATCACCTGATTGTCGAGGATAATGGCAAACAGCTTGCCGACATTCTGCGAGGTGGCCTGGCCGAAACGCGCCGCTCCCTTGGAATCGAAGGTGAACGAAACCACCGGCTCGTTGGTCTGGGAATTGTACGTCGCCTGCGCATCGACGAGATTTTCGCCCGAAACGATGACGCGGTTCTCGATCAGATATGGAACCGGCGGATCGTCCTGCGAATACAGAACCGAGGATCCCGCCGGCGGGCGACCGTTGAGCGCGTCCTGCACCGGCATCGACTGGTCGACCATCTGGAAGGTCAGCTTGGCGGTCTGGCCAAGAATTTCCTTCAGCCTTTGCGGATCCTGCAGGCCCGGCACCTGGACCAGAATGCGGTCGTCGCCTTGGCGTTGCACGATCGGCTCGGTGGTGCCGAGTTCGTTGACGCGGCGCTCGACGACCTCGAGCGACTGCGCCAGCGCCGTCGACGTGCGGTATTTGATGCCGGCGTCGGTAACGGTGAATTTGAGCAGGCCGGGCTCGGAATCATCCAGCGACATCTCCTGGACGGAGCCGCCGCTGAACAGGCCGGCGGCCACCGGGTCGGTCAGTGTCTTCAGCGCCGTCTTGGCGGCATCGACCTGACCGGGATCGGTGATGCGGACCTGCACGGTCCGGCCTGATCCGGCAAGGCCGGTGTAACCGATCTTGGCGTCGCGCAGCAGTGTCCTGATTTGGTCGCGCGTCGTCGCCAGCCGATCCTTGGTCAGATCGTTCGGATCCATCCTGAGCAGGATATGCGAGCCGCCCTGCAGATCGAGGCCGAGCGTCATCTGGCGCTTCGGCACCCAGTCGGGAAGCTTGGCCAGCGTGCTGGCTGAGAAAAGATTGGGCGCAGCGAAGATCACGGTGGCGGCCACGGCCAGCCAGATCAGGATCATCTTGAAGCGCGAGAAATAGAGCATATGGCGTCGTCCGTCAGGGCATTCTGGCGGATCGTTCCGCCTGGAATTGGGTTATTTCTTGGCGTTCTGGTTCGCCACCGGCTCGCCTCGGTCAGCATACGGGTGATTGTCGAGCACGAGGCAGTTCACTCTGGTGTTGCCATCGGGCTTTCTTCCACTATTGTCAATCTTGCCGGCAAGAGACCAGCGCGCAATGGCATCACGAGATCGTTGGCGCCCTGGACCGGGTGGCCAGCCAGATCAGAGTCGTCTCAAAGTGCGAAAATACAGCAAATGGCGTCGTCCGTCAGGGGCGTATCCGCGGACCGCTCCCCCAGAAATTTCGGCTATTTCTTGGCGTTCTGGTTCGCCACTGGCTCGCCCTTGACGCGCACATCGGCAATCGTCGAGCGCAGCGCCGTTACCTTGGTGCCACCGCCGAGATCGATCTCGAGCTCGTTGTCGTCAATCACCTTGGTCACCTTGCCGACAAAACCGCCGCCGGTGATGACCGTGTCGCCGCGGCGAACCGCCGCCAGCATCTCGCCGCGCTTCTTCAACTGCGTGCGCTGCGGCCGGATGATCAGAAAATACATGATCACGAAAATCAGGACAAACGGCAAAATGCTGATGAACATATCCGGGGAGGTGCCGACGCCTTGGGCATATGCCGGTGTCACGAACATCGAGGTACTCCTGAATTTTGAAAAACAGCCGCCAAACCGTCCTGGGGAAATTTGGCGGCCCCGTGAAATTTGGCCGGAATATAGTCGGTAAAGTTGCCAATGCAACTGCGGCCAGGCATTTCGGCTGCTTTTCGGGCTGGTTGAGCCGTGTTAGAGCATGATCCCGAAAAATGGAGCGCAGTTTCGGAAAAGATCATGCTCTAACAAAAGGTTGGAGCCGGTTCCGAAACCGCCGGAATCAAATAGGTTCCGTTGTCACGTCTTCCTGAATGCAGAAACAAAAAGACAAGAAATGACCGACAGCACCATCGAAGCCCTGAACAAGAAGCTCGACCGCCTGATCGAGGCGGTCGCCCGCCTCGCTCCGCCGCCGGTGCCGGAAACCGATCTCTGCGGGGCCGATTGCTTCGTCTGGCAGGCTGATCCCGGCTATCTGGAGCCGGTGCTCAAGGTCAACCGCGTCGACATCGGCCTGATCCGCGGCGTCGATCGCGTCCGCGACATACTGGTCGACAACACCGAGCGCTTCGCCGCCGGATACGCAGCCAACAATGTGCTGTTGTGGGGCGCGCGCGGCATGGGCAAGTCCTCGCTGGTCAAGGCCGTACATGCCGCGATCAACGCGTCGGCAAAGCTGGACCTGCCGCTCAAGCTCATCGAGATCCACCGCGAGGACATCGACACGCTGCCGAAGCTGATGAATTTGCTGAAGGCGGCACCTTACCGTTTCATCCTGTTTTGCGACGACCTCTCTTTCGACCACGACGACACGTCCTACAAGTCGCTGAAGGCGGCGCTCGAAGGCGGCGTCGAGGGCCGCCCGGAAAATGTGATCTTCTATGCCACGTCGAACCGGCGGCATCTGTTGCCGCGCGACATGATCGACAATGAGCGCTCGACCGCCATCAACCCGTCAGAGGCGGTCGAGGAAAAAGTCTCGCTGTCCGACCGTTTCGGCCTCTGGCTCGGCTTCCACAAATGCTCGCAAGACGAGTATCTCGATATGATCGACGGTTATATCAGCCATCACGGTCTTGTCATCGCTCCCGAGACGCTGCGCGCCGAGGCGCTGGAATGGGCGACGACGCGTGGCAGCCGTTCGGGCCGCGTTGCCTGGCAATTCACCCAGGATCTGGCAGGCCGGCTCGGCAAATCTCTCAAAGATTAGGGACAAGGACTGAAAAAGCCCGCCCCTGCAGGGGCGGGCTGAGCCGGCGGGCCGGACTGGAGGTCAGGCGGCGCGCAATCGCTTTTCTTGTTCTATTCGAGATAGGTCGAAGGGTCGATTTTCTTTTATACAAGATAGGTCGAAGGATCGACTTTCTTTTATTCAAGATAGGTCGAAGGATCGACTGGCGCCGAATTCTTGCGGACTTCGAAATGCAGTTTCGGCGAGTCGGTGGTGCCGCTCATCCCGGACTGCGCGATTTCCTGGCCGCGCTTGACCTTCTGGCCGCGCTGGACCTCGATCGAGCGGGCGTGGCCATAGACAGTGACCAACCCGTTCTCGTGGCGCACCAGAACCGTATTGCCGAATTCCTTGAGACCATCGCCGGCATAGATGACGACACCGTTCTCGGCCGCCTTGACCGGGGTTCCTTCCGGCACGGCGATGTCGACACCATCCTTGCCGCTGCCAAAGCTGGAGATCACGCGGCCGCGTACCGGCCAGCGCATCTTGCCGATACCGGTGGCGTTTGGCGCCACCGCGTCGTCGTCCTCGGCCTGCTGGATGACCTTCGCGGCCTTTTGGGGCGGCGTGTAGGCGGCGAGCGTCTCCGAAGGCGTGGTCTTTGCCGCAGGCGGGGTGGTGGCAGTCGTTACCGGATCGACCTTTGCCGGCTTGGCGCTGGCAACCGTCGCGGTTCCGCCGGCCGGCACCTTCAGGGTCTGGCCGATCTTGAGCAGACCGTCCTGCAAACCGTTCGCCTGCTTCAACACAACAACGCCGACGCCTGTCTTCCTGGCGATGGCCGACAGCGTATCGCCCTGCTGGACCGTGTAGGTGCCACCGGCACCAGCCGCCTTGGGTGCGGCGTCCTTCGGCTGGCTTGTTGCGGCCGATGCATCCACCTGCGCGGCGGACTTGCCCTCCCTGAGCTTCGGCTGCTGCGGCAGCACGGCCACCATCTCCGGCGCCTTGGCCGGCAAATCGTGCTTGGTGTCGTTCGCAGGCTTGGCGTCCGCAAGCTTCGGCGCCGGTTTCTTGCCTGAATAGGCATAGGCCGGAATGACGAGCTTCTGGCCGGTCTTCAGCCCGTTGGTCGCGCTTAGCCCATTGACCTTCATGAGGGCATCGGCCGGCACGCCGTAGCGCCGCGACAGGCCGGAAATGGTCTCGCCGTCCTTGACGATGATTTCGGTGGCACGCGGTTCGCCGCCTGCCGTCGCCATGCGCGGATCATCAGGCTGTGCGTTCTTGAACGGCTTTGCCGCTGTCCCGGTCGCAGTACGGTCGACCTGTGCGGCGGCGGGCACAGAAGCGGTGCGAGCCGGACTGGCGGCGGGGGCCGGCTGCGACTGGCTGACCGGCGGCAGTTGCTGCGTCGTAACCGGTTCAAGGCTTGAGCGGCTGACCGACTGGGTATGGCTGCCGTCGAGCGGCGCGGCCGACACCGGCGCATCACCCGGATAAGGCTGGGCGGCGTCCTGCTTGTCGATGATGGCGCGCTGGTTGTTGGTCGAGGAGGTGAAGACGTCGTCGACGCTGTTGAACCGCGAGACCTGGGAACTGCATCCCGCCGCGGTGCCCGCAACCATAAGGACAGCGAAACCACGCGCCAGATTGCGTCCGTTTGCCTTCAAAATACTGAATTGCATCGCTTTTACCCGCAGATACCCGGTACAGACTGACCGTGATTAAAGCGCGTTAATGTTACCGGTCGGTTAAACCTTTAGAATCAGACGCAAATTTTCTTAAAATATTTAAGGCTGCCTGTTTGGGGTATGTCGAGATTCAGGTCAGGCCGCGCCGGAGTCGAAGAATTGGCCGAAGGCCTCAGCTTCGTCATCCTAGGGCGGAGCAGGAGCGAAGCTCCGTCGCGGAGACCCTAGGATCCATTCCGTTACCTTAGCCGAAGAATGCAGGGGAACAGCATTCTGCACCGTTGCAACGCCTTGATGGCGCGTCATGGATCCTAGGGTCTGCGCTGCGTCGCTTCGCTCCTTGCTGGGCCCTAGGATGACGACCGAGAGGCTTCGGCTGATCGATCCCCAAGCGCGCGATGCGTCGGATAATCAGATGACCGCGGCTACGCTGCGCAGGATCGGCTGCAGGCGGACGAGACCGATGTCCTCGCGTTCGAAGCGGCTGCCGACCTTGGTCAGTTTGGCCAGCACCTGCTCGCCCTCCTCGGGTCCGATCGGAGCGATGACGATGCCGCCGCTCGACAATTGGTCGAGCAGGAAGCGCGGCAGGCTGTCGAAGGCCGCCCATGCGACGATGCGATCGAACGGCGCTTCATTGGCCAGTCCGTTCGAGCCGTCCGCCTGGCGCACGATGACATTGCCGATGCCGAGCGCGTCGAAGCGCTGCTTGGCCTGCTCGGCCAGCGTCTTGTAGCGGTCGACGGTGACGACCCGCGCAGCAAGCCGCGACATCACCGCCGCCGTGTAGCCCGACCCGGTGCCGATCTCGAGCACGCGGTTGCCCGGTTCGATGGCAAGTGCTGCGATCACCGCAGCTTGCAGATCGGCGCCCTCGATCGCCTCGCCGCATTCGATCGGCAGCATGCGGTCCGACCAGGCGATCGGATGGAACTGCGCGGAAAGGAAGCCGCGCCTCGGCGTCGCCTCGAAGGCGGCGATCAGCGCCTTCGGCACCACGCCCTTGCCACGCAGGCGGAGCAGGAAAGCGGCGAAGCCTTCGCGGTCGTCGACCGTCGGACCATGGTTCAGGTTCATGCGAGCGCCTTGGTCAGTTGATCGCGGATTTCATGAGCGGTGAGATCGAGCTGCAGCGGCGTCACCGATACCTGCTGGTTGCGCATGGCGTGGAGGTCGGTGCCTTGCTTGCCCTCGACCGGCTCGCGGCCGAAGCGCAGCCAATAATAGGGAAGCCCGCGCCCATCGCGGCGCTCATCGACCCACAGGCTGTGGACGAGCTTGCCTTGCGTTGTGACCACCGTGCCGGCGATCTCTTCTGGCGCGCAATTCGGAAAATTGACGTTGAGCAGCACGCCGTCCGGCAGCGGCATGGCGACAAGCTTCTTGAGCAGCGCCGGCGCCAGCGCCTCGGTGGTCTCATAGGGAACGACGCGATCCTCGCCGAGATAGGAATAGGCCTGGCTGAGCGCGATCGAACGCACGCCAAGCAGCGCGCCTTCCATGGCGCCGGCAACGGTGCCCGAATAGGTGACGTCGTCGGCGATGTTGGCGCCGGAATTGACGCCGGACAGGATCAGGTCGGGTGCTGCAGGCAGGATCTTCTTCACGCCCATGATGACGCAGTCGGTCGGCGTGCCGCGCACGGCGAAGTGTTTTTCGCCGATCTTGCGCAGGCGCAGCGGCTCCGAGATCGACAGCGAGTGCGCGTAGCCGGACTGGTCCTGCTCCGGCGCCACCACCCAGACGTCGTCCGACAGCGTGCGGGCGATGCGTTCGAGCGATGCAAGGCCCTCGGCATGGATGCCGTCATCGTTGGTCAGGAGGATGCGCATTATTTTGATTCGATCTTTTCCAGACCGCCCATGTAAGGCCGAAGCGCTTCAGGAATGGTTACGCTGCCATCCTCATTCTGATAGTTTTCGATGACAGCAATCAGAGCGCGGCCGACGGCGGTGCCGGAGCCGTTCAGCGTGTGGACAAAGCGGTTGCCCTTGCCGTCCTTGTCCTTGTAGCGGGCGTCCATGCGCCGCGCCTGGAAATCGCCGCAGACCGAGCATGACGAAATCTCGCGATAGGCGTTCTGGCCCGGCAGCCAGACCTCGATGTCATAGGTCTTGCGCGCGCCGAAGCCCATGTCGCCGGTGCACAGCGTCATGGTGCGGAACGGCAGGCCAAGACGCTTCAGCACTTCCTCGGCGCATTCAGTCATCCGCTCGTGCTCGGCGAGCGAGGAGTCCTGGTCGGTGATCGACACCAGTTCGACCTTGTAGAACTGGTGCTGACGCAGCATGCCGCGCGTATCGCGTCCGGCCGAGCCCGCTTCCGAACGGAAGCACGGCGTCAGCGCGGTATAGCGCAGCGGCAGTTTTTCATGCGGCGTGATTTCTTCGCGCACTAGATTGGTCAGAGGGACTTCGGCGGTGGGGATGAGCCATCGGTCCGAGAGCAAACCGTTGCTGTCTTCCGAGCCATCGACAACTGAGTTCAAAAAATCCGCAAAATACTCGACACTTTCCAAGGTCGTATCGCCGAAGCCGTCAGCAAGAGCTTGATACAGCGCCTCACTTTCTGGATCCGCGCGTCTGGTGCTCAGATATTTTACAAGTTTTGGAAAGAGATCGATTTGGTTCAATATTCCGGGAATGACTGCGGTATGTTCTTCCATACCGTAATGGGCATGGCTGCTTTCGTCGTGAATTCTATACAAATCTAGTGCGAATTTTGGCAGTTGTCCTGTTCCATACATAGTCGCCGAATTCACCATCAGCGGCGGCTGGATCTCCTCATAGCCATGCTCGGTCGTATGCAGGTCCAGCATGAACTGGCCGAGTGCACGTTCCATCCGTGCCAGCCCGTCTTTCAACACGGTGAACCGCGAGCCGGACAGTTTCGCCGCCCGCTCAAAATCCATCATGCCGAGCGCTTCGCCGATCTCGAAATGCTCTCTGACCCAGTTCGGGCGGGTCGGCACCTTGCCGACGATGCGCTTGACGACATTGTCGTGCTCGTCCTTGCCGACCGGCACGTCGTCGAGCGGCACGTTGGGCAGCACCGCCAGCGCATCGGTCAGCGCCTTGTCGAGCTCGCGTTCGCGCGCCTCGCCGTTCTGGATGAAAGCCTTGATCTCGCCGACCTCGGTCTTCAGCCTTTCGGCAAGAGCGGCGTCACCCGAACGCACGGCGTTGCCGATCTCCTTCGAAGCAGCGTTGCGGCGCTCCTGCCTGGTCTGCAGATCGGTCAGATGTTCGCGCCGCGCCTCGTCCCTGGCGATCAGATCATCGACCGTGGACTGCGCGTCCTCGCTGGACCACGAGCGCTTCCTGAGCGCCTCGACAAGGGCCTTCGGGTTGTCGCGAATCCATTTGATGTCAAGCATGGTCCTGAACGCTCCTGAGCTAGGTCAGAGGGCGTAAACCGCATCCTTGACCGATGCAAGATGTCAAGATCGAGTTCCTTCGCGCCCCCACTGTCCTGCCGGACATCTCCCCCACGGGTGGGGAGATTGGCTGTCATCACGGGCTTTCGCCAATTTTCCGGCGTTGAAGAAGCGGGCCGTCGACGAAGCTGCCAATCTTCCTCCTTGTGGGGGAGATGCCAAGTTTTGGCAAAGAGGGCAGGACAGAGGGGGTCGCTGTCCCGCAGATTTCGAAGATAGTGCTACCCGCCTGATGCAGCCTACGTCGACGACGCGTCCGCTGCCTTTTCGGCCGCCGCTTCCGCAGCTTCCCGCTTCTCGCGCGCCAGACGTTCCCGTTCTTTGCTGCGCTCGATCAGCCGGGCCGACCAGATCGAGACCTCGTAGAGAAGGATCGTGGGAACGGCCAGGCCGATCTGGCTTATCGGGTCGGGCGGTGTCAGCACAGCCGCCACGACGAAGGCGATGACGATAGCCCATTTGCGCTTTTCGACCAGCGCTTCGGACGACAGCATGCCCACCCGCGTCATCAGGCTGGTCACCACCGGCAACTGGAACACCAGGCCGAAGGAGAAGATCAGCGTCATGATCAGACTGAGATATTCCGACACTTTCGGCAGCAGCGAAATCTGCACCTGGTCGTCATTGCCGGCCTGCTGCATGGCGAGGAAGAACCACATCACCATCGGCGTGAAGAAGAAATAGACCAGCGACGCGCCCATCAGGAACAGGATCGGCGAAGCGATCAGGAACGGCAGGAAAGCGTTGCGTTCGTTCTTGTATAGGCCGGGCGCGATGAATTTATAGATCTGCGTGGCGATCAGCGGAAAGGCAATCACCATGCCGCCGAACATCGCCAGCTTGACCTGGGTGAAGAAGAATTCCTGCGGCGCCGTGTAGATAAGCTCGACCTTGTGCGGGTCGAGCCCTGCCCATTGAGTCGCCCATTTGAACGGGACCACCAATAGGTTGAACAGTTGCTTGGCGAAGAAGAAGCAGAACAGGAAGGCAACGAAGAACCCGCCGATCGACCACATCAGCCGTCGGCGCAATTCGATCAGATGCTCCATCAGCGGAGCCGCCGATTTATCGATCTCATCCTTTTCCGAAATGCTCACTTGGCGGCTCCCGCCGTCTTTTTGGCGGCTGCAGTCGGCTTCTTCACCGCTGCCGGTGCAGGCTTCGGCTCGGCCTTTTTAGCCGAGGTCTTCGTCGCAGCAGGTTTTGCCGCTGGCTTCGCTGCGGCCTTGGAGGCCGGGATCGCTTTCGCTGGCGCACCCTTCGTCTTCGCCGCCGAGGCCTTTTGCGGTGCAGCCGGCGTCGCCGCCGCGACAGGCGGTGTCACCACCGACTCATCGGTCATCGCCGGAAAGGTCGGCGCCGCCGGCGCCGCTTCCGGGCCATTGACGCCCGGCAGCACTGTCGCGCCATTCTTCAGCTCGGTATCCTGCGGCGTCGAAGCTGGCGTGACCGGGTCGACGGCCGGCTTCGGCTTCATCACCGCGTCGACGCCTGAACGGACGTCGGCTGCCGCCTGCTCGAACGGGTTGAGCTGTTTCCTGATCTCGGCGGCCGGGTTGAGGCTTCTGAGTGAATCGACCGACTTCTTGACGTCGTCAAGCTCGGCCTCCTTCAGCGCGTCGTTGAACTGTTTCTGGAAGTCGGCTGCCATGCCGCGCATCTTCGCCGTCGTGCGGCCGAAAGTGCGCAGCATCTTGGGCAAATCCTTAGGTCCGACGACCACGATCATGACAATCGCGATCACCAGCATCTCGGTCCAGCCGATGTCGAACATGGCGATACGTTCCGACTAAAGTTTTGGGCTCAGCTCTTGCTGGCCTTTTCCTTCACTGCCGAAACGGTTTCGTCGGCACGGTGTTCAACGGTGCGCTTGTCCTCGGCGACCTCGTCGTCGGCTATGCCCTTCTTGAAGCTCTTGATACCCTTGGCCATGTCACCCATCAGCTCGGGAATCTTGCCGCGGCCGAACACCAGCAACACAATCACCAGAACGATCAGCCAGTGCCAAATCGAAAATGAACCCATAACAATCTCTCTCGAAAGTTTTCTCTGACGATGATCTATGCGCTTTCACGTCGGGATTCAAACACAACCGCGACAGAGTTTATAAATGAGTGGCCGAAGTCACGCACTTTCGGCGCCATAGCCCGCTACCAATCGGCGCAGCCGCGAAATACCAACGGCTTTCGGCATGTCGTTTGGGTCAATCTTCCTCGACGCGCGGCGTCAACAGGCCGAGTTCCTCGAGGTCGATGTCGGTCAGCGGATCCTCGTCGTCGGTCAGCGCATCCGGATCCGCCGGCGGCAGCGGAATGGAAAAATTCGACGGCATGCGGCCTGAAAGCAGCCCGGCGCCCTTCAATTCGTCCATGCCGGGAAGATCGCGGATCTCCTCCAGCGCGAAATGGTCGAGGAAGATGTCGGTGGTGCCGTAGGTGACGGGACGGCCGGGCGTGCGGCGCCGGCCGCGCATCTTCACCCATTCGGTCTCCATCAGCGTGTCCAGCGTGCCCTTCGAGGTCTCGACGCCGCGAATATCCTCGATCTCGGCGCGCGTCACCGGCTGGTGGTAAGCGATGATCGCCAGCACTTCGAGCGCCGCGCGGGAAAGCTTCCTCTGCTGTACCGTGTCGCGGCTCATCAGGAAAGCGAGATCGCCGGCGGTGCGGAACGCCCAGGCGTCGCCGACGCGCACCAGATTGACGCCGCGCCGCGCATAAATCTGCTGCAGTTCGGCCATCGCCGCGGCAATGCTGATGCCGTCAGGCAGGCGTGCGGCAAGCTGCTTTTCGCTGACCGGTTCGGCGCTGGCGAAAACAATCGCCTCGGCCATTCGCACGGCTTCCGCCATATGCAGCCGCTCGCCAGGATTCTGGGACAAGTTCTGGGCTTGATTTTCTGCCGGTACCCCGGCGAGCACGCCCTCTTCGGTCTCGTCGTCGACGTTGAACGGAATGACCGAAGCGTTGGCGCGTTCACTCATGATGCCACCTCGACTGCCCTGATGCCTTGCGCACGGCCGCGCAGATAGAGCGGCGCGAACACCTCGTCCTGCCGCATTTCCATTTTGCCTTCGCGCACCAGTTCCAGCGTGGCCGCGAACGAACTGGCAATCGCGGTACGCCGCTCGTCCGGGCCGGTCAGATATTCGACCAGGAAACTGTCCAGCGCCGTCCAGTCGGCAAGCGTGCCGATCAGCCTGTTGAGGATGTCGCGTGCATCCTTGAGCGACCACACACCGCGCCTGGCGATCGTCACATTGGTGATCGCCTGCTTCTGGCGTTGCGCCGCATAGGCGGTCAGCAGATCGTAGAGCGAGGCCGAATAGGCGTTGCGTTTCTCGACCATGACCATTTCCGGCATGCCGCGGGCGAACACGTCTCGTCCGAGCCGGTTACGGTTGACCAGGCGTGCCGCCGCGTCGCGCATCGCTTCCAGCCGCTTCAACCGGAATTGCAGCACCGCGGCCAACTCCTCGCCGCTTTCGCCGTCGTCACCGGGTTGCTTGGGGATCAAAAGCTTCGACTTGAGAAACGCCAGCCACGCTGCCATCACCAGATAGTCGGCGGCAACCTCCAGCCTGAGCGCCCTCACCTTCTCGACGAAGGCCAGATATTGCTCGGCCAGCGCCAGGATCGAGATGCGCGACAGATCGACCTTCTGGTTGCGGGCAAGATGCAGCAGAAGATCGAGCGGGCCCTCGAAACCGTCGACATCGACGACCAGCGCGGGATCGCCAGTCAGCCGCGAATCGTCGTTCTCGGCCCACAGACGGTCCATCGGTGCGGCCTTGCCGGCCTTGCTGTCCAATGTTTCCGCCACTTCCTGTCGCTTTCCTTTGCTTCTAGCTTCTTGTTTGACCATGATCTGTTCCGAAAAACCGGCTCCCATTTTTCGGGATCATGGTCCAGGCCACCGCATCGAAATAGGTGGCGAATTCGGCGCGTATCTCGGCTTCATCAGCCCGATCGCGCTTCTTGATATAGGTCAGCGCCCGTTGCGCGCGTTGCAGCGACGTGCCTTCAAGCCCTGTTGTGCGCGACGCAATGCCGGCCATCTCCTCGAAAACGCCGTTGCAGTGAAGGACCAGATCGCAGCCCGCCGCAAGGATCGCGGCCGCCTTTGTCGGGAAATCCCCAGAAAGTGCCTTCATCGAGGTGTCGTCGCTCATCAACAGCCCGTCGAAGCCGATTTCGCCGCGGATGATCTCGTCGATGACCTTGCCGGAGGTGGTGGCCGGGTTCTTCGGGTCGATCGCGCTGTAGACGACATGCGCCGTCATCGCCATCGGCAAATGATTGAGCTCCCTGAACGGGGCGAAATCATGCCGCTGCAAGTCGCTCATTGAGGCATCGACCGTCGGCAGTTCGAAATGCGTGTCGGCAAAGGCCCGTCCATGCCCGGGGATATGCTTCATCACCGGCAGCACGCCGCCCGACATCAGGCCCTCCGCCGCGGCGCGACCCAGTTCGATGACGGCACGAGGCTCCTTGCCATAGGCGCGCGCGCCGATGACGTCGCTGGCGCCCTCGATCGGAACGTCGAGCACCGGCAGGCAATCCGCCGTGATGCCGTAGCGCAGCAGGTCGAAGGCGTGCAACCGCGCCATCAGCCAGGCGGCGCGGTTGCCGGCATCGTGATCGTTGCGCCACAAGGCCCCGAGCGCACCACCGGCCGGATAATTCGGCGCCAACGGCGGCCGCAGGCGCTGCACCCGGCCGCCTTCCTGGTCGATGAACACCGGGGCGTCCGGGCGCTCGATACAGTCGCGCATCGCCGCGACCAGATCGCGGATCTGCTCGGTCTCGCCGATGTTGCGCGCAAACAGGATGAAGCCCCACGGGCATTCATTGCGATAGAAATTGATTTCGTCGCGTGTGAGCGATTTCCCGGCGCAGCCGAGGATCATGGATTTTGATTCGGTCATGAGCAGGAGTTTAGAGCTTCACGCGGACAAAGGGAATCGCATCGAACCACATGCGGTTGAGCCACAACCCCTTCCACACAAAGAACTCCCTTCCACCAAAAAACGGCGCGGTTCGTGACCGCGCCGGTTCTTTCCGCCCAAGGGCGGGTATTCGAAATGGCTAGCGCGACACGAAGCAGTTGCCGCCGGCAGCCTTGTAGTTGGTGCACAGGTTGATCGCATCGTTGCGTGACTTCGCCGGGACGCGGACGCGATAGAACGTTCCCTTGCCGGCGATCTCGGCCTTGACGATGTTGGCGGTGTGGCCGGAAAGCACGCTGCCGTAGCGGCGCTGCAGATCCTGATAGGTCGACTGGGCGCTTTCGACAGTCGGTTGCGAAGCGATCTGCATCGACCACGAGCCACCGCCGGTCGAGGCGGCCGCCGGACTGATGGACGCAACCTGGTCGGGCTTGACCTCGCCGACGACGTCGACCGGCTGGTCGGACGGACGCTGCGGCGCCACCGGAACCATGGCCGGCGTATTGGCAGGCTGGGCGGTTTGGGCCTCAGCCTCAGGCGCGGCTGCCGGCGCGGTTATCGGATCGACTGTTTCCGGCTTGGCTGTTTCCGGCTTGGCGATTTCGGTCTGATCGCCGCCCACCGGGTCGCCACCCAACAGATCGCCACTTGCCTGGTCGGCAACAGGCGGTACCGTACCGGTCTGTTCTGCTGCGTCGTCGGCCTGTCCCGCTGGGGCCACATGCTGCGGCGCCGGATCGACAGGTTCGACGGCAGCCATCTGCGGTGCAGGCGCCGGATCGACAGGTTCAACGGCAGCCGTCTGCGGTGCCGCAGGCGCCGGATCCTCCCGCGCAACCAGCGAGCCATCTGATTTGACGACCATGGTTCTCACCTTGCGCGGTGCAACGGCGACGACGTCGGGCTCGATGCCCTGGTCGGCCTCTTGCAGAACCTGGGCGATACGATCCTCGGACTTGGGTGCCGGCGCGGCGGCGACGTCGGCATTTCCGGCCGCTTGCGTGCCGCGGATCGCATTGGCGCCTTCAGCGGCGGCGGATTCGGCATTGCGGATTGCATCGGGGGCTTCAGCCGTGTCGATATCGTCGGGCGAAAGATCGACCACACGGCTCTGCGGCGGCTCCTTGGCCGCCACGTCCACCGGCTCTTCGGTGTTGGTGACCAGTTTTTCCTGGACCGGTTCGGCAGGCTTTGCGCCACCCTTGGCCACTGCGTCATAGACCTTATTGTCCTGGTTCGGCACGACGGTGCCGCCCGGATTTTCAGGCCTGACCTTGATCGGTGCGTTGTCCGCCTTGACGATGACCGGCGCATCGGTGCCGCCGGCGCCGCCGAAAGACAGCGCGAAGGCGCCGAGACCGCCGGCGAGCGCCACGGCGCCGACGACTGCGGCGACCAGCAGGCCGCGGCTCCGCGGCCTCGCGGCATCGTGCCCAGCCAAGCCGGGAACCGACATGGCCTCATCCAGTTCGGGGTCGTAGTCGAGTTCGTCAAATCCAAAGTCGTCGGCCTGCGAGGCCGGCCGGCCGTTGGGCAAGTCGCCCCAATCGAAGCCGCTGGCGGCATCGGCATAAGACGCACTGACAGACGCTTGTGCGGGTCTCGCCGCATAGGTCCGCGTTTCAACGCGTTCGGGCTCATAGCCTGACTGGAACCCGGCCGCTGACTGGATTCCGGCCCCTGACGGGAAACCTGCATTGTAGGATTCGTCGTCATACGACGCGCTGCGCGCCGGGGTGGCAGCGACGTCTACGGTGTTCATTTCGGTGAGAAGGCTAGCGAACTCGGTGTCGAGATCGTCATAGGCAGGCGCCGCCGGTTCGTCGTCATTGAAGTCGAGTTCCGGAATATCGAGGTCGTCCGCCAGCGCCACGACGCGCTCGGGCACATCGACCGTCTCGACATCAGGCATCTCGTCATACGCCGAAGACTGTTCGCTTTGCGCCGGCGCAGATGCAGCATTGGCGGCATCGTCTTGCGCCGGCTCATCCTGATAGGATGGTACCGCAGCCATCGGCGGCGGCGCTTCCGTGGTCCTCGCCGAAGCCGTCGGCTGGGCTGCAAAGGCAGGTTGCGACTGCGCGACCGGCGTTACGCGGCTCCACGAATGGGCCGGCGCCGGCGGGGCGGAGCGTGCGGCCATCCAGTTGAGCGCGTCGTCCTGGGAAGCGGCGGCCGCAACGTTCTCGCCGTCGCCATGGTCCAGACCGATGTCCTTGGCGAAGGCGGTATGCAATGCATCATCGTCGAAATCGACATCGGCCGGCCCGGCGGCATCTTCAGCGCCGAAATCCTGACCCTCGAGGTCATCGAGGAGAACGGAGTCGAGATCGGCCTCGGCCGCCTGAACCGCGCCATCCGATGGCTCCGAAAGGTCTTGCTCGTCGAGGCTCCAGTCCAGTTCGTCGATGGTATCCACTGGTTTGTCGGCGGCTTTTCCAGCCGCGGCCACAGGCTGCTGAACCAAGGCGGGTTCATTGGCCGCGGACGCAACCACCGGAGCGGCCCGTGTGCGCATGATGCCCAACAGCGCGTTCAATTCGTCTTCGAGGCTCCGCTCGTCAGCGACGGGGGCAAGCGCCGCCGGCTGGACTACGGCGGCCGGCGCCGTCGGTTGGGCTGCAACGCCGGGGGCCGGCGCAACCGGCTCTTCGGCTTCCTCGGCAAGCGCGTCGTCGAAGCTCAAGTCAAAATCGTCGTCGAACGCATCTTCCGGGGTCGCGGCGGAAGGGCCATCCTTGGCCGCGATAGCCTCCGGTTCGTCAATTTCTGGCTCGTCAATTTCGACCGGTTCAGCCGTGCGAACCTCGAAATCCATGTCGACATCGGCCATGGCGTCGTAATGGCCGGCAAAATCCTCACCGGACTCTTCCGAAACGGCCCGATCAGGCGCAGCAGGAGCTTCAACAGCGGGCTGCTCCATCGGCACGTGTTCGTCGAGTATCAACTCGTCTTCGAGCGAGCTTGCGACGGCATTGTCGAATTCGTCGTCGAAGACGGGTTCGGCGGCCGGCGCGGCGATTTCAGCGGGTTCGGCAGCGACGGCGTGCGCCATCGGCACGTGTTCGCCGAGCATCAGCTCGTCTTCGAGCGAGCCTGCGACCGCGTTGTCGAAGGCGGGTTCGGCGGCCGGTGCGGAGATTTCGGCTTCGGCAGCCTGCGCCATCGGCACGTGTTCGTCGAGCATCAAATCGTCTTCGAGCGAGCTTGCGACTGCGTTGTCGAATTCATCGTCGAAGGCGGGTTCGGCGGCCAGAGCGGACACGGCGGCGGCAGTATTCTGTTCGGCCTCGTCCGTCGCATCGTCGTCGAGCAGTAAATCCTGTTCGAGCGAAGCGGCAAGCTCGTCGTTCCCAAGCTTGTCGTTCACCGGTAAATCGTCTTCGAATGGCGACACGTCTTCGAGCGAACTGGCGAGCCCATCGTTGAAATCGTCATCGAAGGCAGCTTCAGCAGCCGATGCGGATGCTTCGGCAACGTCAGAACGAACGTCATCGGCAGCAACGGCATAGGCGGTCTCGTCCGTCGCATCGTCGTCCAGCAGGAAATCCTGTTCGAGCGACGCGGCAAGCTCGTCGTTCCCAAGCTTATCAGTCACTGGCAAATCGTCTTCGAAAGGCGACACGTCTTCGAGCGAACTGGCAAGCGCATCGTCGAAATCGTCATCGAACGCAGCTTCAACAGCCGGCGCGGATCTTTCGGCAACACCAGCGCGCGCGTCGTCGGCAGCAACGGCATGGCCAGCTTCGTCCGCCGCATCGGCGTCGAGCAGGAAATCCCGTTCGAGCGACGCGGCAAGCTCGCCGTCCCCAAGCCCGTCGTCAATTGGGTCAATGGCAGCCGCTTCGAAAGCCGGCTCGCGAACCTCGGTTGCGCGGTCATTGTCGTCGGCGCCGAATTCGCCCATCAACTCCTTCTCGAGGTCGATGTCGAAGTCGCCGTCGTCCACCGGCTGGCTGGCGGGAGCCGCCTTCGGCTGGGCCTGCGGCTTGACCGGCTGGCGCGGGTCGAACCCCATGATCCTGGTCAGTTCCGCGAACGGATCATCGTCGGCGATATCGTTTTGGGCGGCTGCTCTCAGCTGGGTTCTGTCTGCCATTATTGTTCCCGAACTCGCACTCATTCGGACGCCATGGACGTCGCGTAGGGTTGGCCCTTACCAGCGCAATGTGGGCAAAAGGTGACAGGTTTTTTAGTCAAACCTAACGCATTTCGGTGGGCGCATCGGCTCCGATCAGCGTCAGGCCGGACGTCAAAACGTCCGAAACAGCCTGCACCAGCCCTAGTCTGGCATGCGTCAATTGTCGGTCGTTAACCTTAACAAAACGTAAGTCCGGATTCTCGGTGCCGCGGTTCCAATGTCCGTGGAAGCTGGAGGCGAGATCGTAGAGGTAGAATGCCAGCCGATGCGGCTCGAGCGCAAGGGCCGCGGATTCAATCAGCCGCGGATATTCGGCAAGCTTCCTGATCAGGCCGATCTCGCCTTCGTCGGTCAGCGAAGCGGTGGCGGCGGCCAGCCGACTGCGGTCAAAATTGGCCTCGCCCAACTGTTCGCTCGCCTGCCGGAACACCGAATGGCAGCGCGCCGAGGCGTACTGCACGTAGAACACCGGATTGTCCTTCGACTGCTCCGTCACCTTGGCGAAGTCGAAATCGAGCGGCGCATCGTTCTTGCGGTACAGCATCATGAAGCGGATCGGATCGCGGCCGACCTCCTCCACCACTTCGCGCAGCGTCACGAAATCGCCCGACCGCTTCGACATGCGCACCGGTTCGCCCTCGCGAAAAAGCCTCACCAACTGGCAAAGCAGCACGGTAAGCTTCACCTCGTCGCCGGAAATCGCCCGGGCAAGCGCTTCCAGGCGCTTCACATAGCCGCCATGATCGGCGCCAAGCACATAGATCAGCTCGACGAAACCGCGATCGACCTTGTCCTTCAAATAGGCGACGTCCGCGGCGAAATAGGTGAAGGTGCCGTCCGACTTGACCAGCGCCCGGTCCATGTCGTCGCCGACCGCCGTCGAGCGGAACAGCGTCTGCTCGCGATCCTCCCAGTCGTCCGGCTTCTCGCCCTTGGGCGGCGGCAGCTTGCCCTTGTAAATGTGGCCCTTGAGCGTCAGGTCGTTGATCGCCGAGCGGATTTTCCGGGCGTTGTCGGCGTGCAGGGTACGCTCCGAGAAAAAGACGTCGTGATGCACATTGAGCAGCGCCAGATCCTCGCGGATCATCGCCATCATCGCATCGATCGTCCTGTCCTTGACGATGGCAAGCGCTTCCTCGTCGGCCATCTGCAGCAAGGAGCGGCCGAATTCGCTGGCCAACCCCTGGCCGACCGGGATCAGATAATCGCCAGGATAAAGCCCGGCAGGAATCTCGCCGATATCATCGCCGAGCGCCTCGCGGTAACGCAGCATGGCAGAGCGGCCGAGCACGTCGATCTGCGAACCAGCGTCGTTGATGACATATTCCTTGGTCACGTCATAACCGGCGAAGGCCATCAGATTGGCGAGCGCATCACCCACCACGGCGCCACGGCAATGGCCGACATGCATCGGCCCGGTCGGGTTGGCCGAGACATATTCGACGTTTGCCTTCTTGCCGCCGCCGACGGCCGAGCGGCCGTAATTGCGGCCTTCGCCGAGCAGCGCAGTCAGGTGCACCTGCCAGAATGCGTCCCTGAGCCTGAGATTGACGAAGCCCGGACCGGCGACGTCTGCGGCGGCGATGTCGATGTCGGCACGGAGCGCCTGCGCCAGCTTTTCAGCCAGTGCGCGTGGGGACTGGCCGGTCGGCTTGGCCAGCACCATCGCGGCATTGGTCGCCAGGTCGCCATGGCTGGGGTCGCGCGGCGGCTCGACGGCGATGCGCGACAGGTCCAGCGAACCGCCGTCCTTGTCTTTCAAATCAAGCGCTTCGACAGCTCTGGTGATTCGCGCGTTGAAATCGGCGAAGATGTTCATTGGTGTGGCTCTGGGGTGTGGCTCTGGCGGCTTTGCAGGGATCCGGCTCATTGGCCGGCAAAATCGAGCTCGGCCTAGCTTAATTCCGGCGTATGGTCAAACAAACGGCGGTGTTCTTTCAATGCGTAGGTATCCGTCATGCCCGCCAGGAAATCGGCGACGCTGCGCGCCTTGATGCGATCGTCGGCCCGGTCGAGCCCTTCGCGCCAGCCATCGGGCATGGCGCGCGGATCGGCGAAATAGACCTCGAACAGGTCGTTGACGATCTGCTCGGCCTCGTTGCGCACGCGCATGACCTCGCTGTGCCGGTAGAGATGCTTGTAGAGAAAGGCCTTCAATTCCTTTTCGAACGCGGCCATTTCGGCTGAAAAGGTCACCATCGTCTCGCCTGCCGCCCTTACCGCGTCGGCGCTGTCCGGCTTGATGCGGGCCAGATTGGCGGTGGTGGAAACGATGACATCCTCGACCATCATCGTGATCTGCCGGCGCATCAGTTCGTGCCCTGTCCTCACATCGTCGAGCGCCGGATGGCGCCGGCGCACGCCTTCAAGGATCGAGCCGGGCAGCGAGATCTTTTCCAGCATGTCCAGCTTCAGGATGCCTGACCTCAGGCCGTCGTCGATGTCATGGGTGTTGTAGGCGATGTCATCGGCGATTGCCGCGCACTGCGCCTCGATGCCGGCGAAGCGGTCGAGCTCGAGATCGTACAGCCCCGAATAGTCTCGGATCGCTTGCGGCACCGGCCCCTTCAGGCCGTTTCCCCTGGCGTCGGTCAGCGGGCCGTTGTGCTTGACCAGCCCCTCCAGCGTTTCCCAGGTGAGGTTCAGCCCGTCGAATTCGGCATAGCGGCTCTCCAGCCGCGTCACCACGCGCAGCGATTGCGCGTTGTGGTCGAAACCGCCCCAGACAGCCATCTTGTTGTTCAGCGCATCCTCGCCGGTATGGCCGAAGGGCGTGTGACCGAAATCGTGCACCAGCGCCACCGCCTCGGCCAGATCCTCGTCGCCGCGCAGCGCCCGCGCCAGGGCGCGCGCTATCTGCGCCACCTCGATCGAATGCGTCAGCCGGGTGCGGTAATGGTCGCCCTCGTGCGCGACGAACACCTGCGTCTTGTGCTTCAGCCGGCGGAATGCCGTCGAATGGATGATGCGGTCGCGGTCGCGCTGGAACGGCGTGCGGGTCGGGCTCTCCACCTCGTCGAACAGGCGCCCGCGCGACTTTGCCGGATCGCAAGCATAGGCTGCGCGCGGCCGATAGCCGAATCCGATGTCGCCCAACTCATTTGTCATCGCCGCTGCCGCAGTTGACTTGCCCTCTCGCGCTTCATACCTATCATGTGAAACCGAAAGCAAGGTGACGCCCATGGGCGCTGATGCCAAGACTGCCATGAAAGTCGAGATGACCGACGCCGCCGCTAGGCGGATCGCCAAGATTATATCTGGCGAAGCCGGCAAGAAGGCGCTGCGCGTTTCGGTCGAGGGCGGCGGCTGCTCCGGTTTTTCCTACAAGTTCGACCTTGTCGACACCCGCAACGATGACGACGTCGCCATCGAGAAGGACGGCGCCACCGTGCTGATCGACGACCTCTCGCTGGTCTATATGGGTGGCTCGGTGATCGATTTTGTCGACGACTTGATGGGCCAGTCGTTCCAGATCAGGAACCCGAATGCGGTCGCCTCGTGCGGCTGCGGCACCAGCTTCAGTATTTAGAAAATGCCTGCCATTAGCGCGGTCCGTCAGGTCGCGCTTTCAGCCGGGCGCGATCTCGATGCAACGCTGGTGTTTTGGCATGACGTGCTCGGCATGACGGTGCACGCACGCTTTGATCCGCCCGGCATCGCCTTCATCATGGCCGGCGACGTGCGGCTGCTGTTCACCGATGGCCTGCCGGCCGGCACCGTCTATCTCGACATATCGGGCCTCGACGATTTCCACGCCTCGGCAAAAGCCGCCGGTGTCCCCTTCACTGCGCCGCCGATGCTCGTCCATCGCGATACCGAAGGCCTGTTCGGGCCGGCGGGGGAAAGCGAATGGATGGCCTTCCTAAAGGACCCGGCAGGCAATACGATCGGCCTCGTCGAACGTCTTCCGCCGGAACAGCAATGAGGCCATCATGAAAATCGTCACTTGGAACATCAACGGCGTTCGGGCCCGCATTGGCAATTTGACCCATTGGCTGACGGAAAGCGCGCCTGATATCGCCTGCCTGCAGGAGATCAAGACAGTCGACGAGCAGTTTCCGCGCGCCGAGATCGAGGCGCTTGGCTACAACGTCGAAATCTATGGCCAAAAGGGTTTTAATGGCGTCGCCATCCTGTCGAAACTGCGCTTCGACGAGGTTATCAGAGGCCTGCCGGGCGACGATGCCGACGATCAGGCGCGTTTCATCGAGGGCGTGTTCTCGACCGACAAGGGCGCGTTGCGCGTTGCCTCGCTCTACTTGCCGAACGGCAACCCGATCGATGACGAGAAGAAGTTCTCCTACAAGCTGTCCTGGATGGCGCGGCTGGAGCGCTGGGCCGAGGAAAGGCTCTCGCTCGAAGAGGCCCTGGTGTTGGCCGGCGACTACAATGTCATCCCCGAATACATCGATGCGAAATTCCCGGAGAACTGGCTCAGCGATGCGCTGTTCCAGCCGCAGACCAGGCAGGCGTTTCGCCGGCTGAAGAACCTCGGCTTCACCGAAGCCGTGCGCGCGGTCACCGACTCGCCGGACATTTTTACTTTCTGGGACTACCAGGCCGGCGCCTGGCAGAAGAACAACGGCATCCGCATCGATCACTTGCTGCTCTCGCCCGAGGCCGCCAACCGCTTTTCCTCGGTCTCGATCGAAAAGCACGTGCGCGCCTGGGAAAAACCCTCCGACCATGTGCCGGTGGCCGTCGAACTGGCTTTTGCGCCGATCTGATCATTTCGAGGTCCGGACCGCCGGATTCCCGGTTGATGGACCGTCATATCGCCACAATCGGGGGCTCCGCTGCAGTCCGGGTTCGGCCGGGGTTCAGAATGACGATCAGGTTTGCGATTTGCCTATGTGCCGCCGCGCTCGCCCTCGCGGCGACGCCGGCTTTTGCCGATCCTGAATGCCTGGCCAACGGAAAGTCATTCCAGATCGGCCAGGTCGCCTGCCTGACGCTTTCCGGCCGGAGCCACCTCGCCCGCTGCGACATGGTGCTCAACAACACGTCATGGACAAAGATTCGGGACGATTGTCCGGGAACCACGCTGGCGCCGTCGGCCACGCCGATTTCAACGCCGGAGTCCGGCCTCGTTCCGACGAAACCGACCGAGAATTGATCTCGGCTGTCCGACTTCGAGATACCCATTCTTCCTGACTATTGGCTTTGTGACTGGCTTCGCGACTACCGGTCGCCGCCGCCCTTTGTGAGGATGTCGTCGGCCAGCGAAATCGCGGTGCGGCGGTCGGCCTCGCCCGCGGCGGCAAACGCCTCTTCCTGCATGCCGCGTATCCATGGCTGGTCGGAAGGCGAGGCCCGCTCGAGTGCCGCGGTCATCATCGCCAGCCCCCGAACGATCTTGCCGCTCTGGAAAAGCAGGTGGCCGAGCGTCGCCTGCGCGCCGGCATGCCCTTTTTCCGCAGCGAGTTGGAACCACCGCCCGGCCTGCTTGAGGCTAGCCTTGACGCCGCCCTTGCCATTCAGAAAGATCTGGCCCATCTCGAACTGGGCATTCGGGTTGCGGTAATTGGCGGCGGCGCGCATGTAATATTCCTGGGCCGCCACCTCGTTCTCTGTGATGGGGCTGCCGGGGATGCCCTTCCTCAGATAATCGCCGAGCGCCACGAGCGCGTCCGACACATAGCTCTCTTCCGGCGAACCGGGCTCGACGTCCTGGTCGACGATCTCGCTGAAGAACTTGAACGCCGCATAATCGTCGCGCTCCACGCCGTCACCCTCGGCATACATACGCGCAAGCTTCCAGGTGGCGCCGATCTGGCCGTTTTCGGCCGCGTACTTATAAGCCTCCGCGGCCTGCTCCTTGCGGCCGTTCTTATAGGCGGAGAAGCCGAACTGAAACACCGCCCACGGGCTGGACTGCGGCTTCACGCCGGTCTTGTCGTCGAACACCTTGTCGTCGAAGGCCATGGCCTGGCCCGCGGCGCCCAAGGTCGCGCCAAAAGTGGCGATCGCGACCAGTGCCGAAAAGACAGACAACCTCAGCAACTCAGATATCCGCATAACAATGTGTTTCTTTCGCACCACCGGGATGGGTGACCGCGCCGTCGCGGGCAGGCCCTACCGTTTGCGCATACTTCCAGATCGCGCCCGACTGATAGTCGGTCGCGCGCGCCTTCCATGCCTTCGCCCTGGCCGCCAGTTCGGCGTCGGACAGCGCCACCTCGATCGTGCCGCTCACCGCATCGATCGAGATCAAATCGCCATCCCTGAGCAGCCCGATCGGACCACCCACGGCGGCTTCCGGCCCGACATGGCCGATGCAGAAGCCGCGTGTCGCGCCCGAAAAACGTCCGTCGGTGATGAGAGCCACCTTGCCGCCCATGCCCTGGCCGTAGAGAGCAGCCGTCGTTGACAGCATTTCGCGCATGCCCGGACCGCCGCGCGGTCCCTCGTAGCGGATGACGAGGACCTCGCCTTCGCTGTAGCTGCGATCCGTAACCGCCTGGAAACATTCCTCTTCCGAATCGAAGCAGCGTGCCGGACCAGAGAATTTCAGCTCCGACATGCCCGCGACCTTCACGATCGCGCCTTCGGGGGCAAGGTTTCCCTTCAAGCCCACGACGCCACCCGTTTGGGTGATTGGTCGGTTGGCGGGACGGACCACATCCTGGCTATCATTCCACGCAACGTGCTCCATATTTTCGGCTAAAGTGCGGCCGGTCACCGTCAGGCAGTCGCCATGCAGATAGCCGTGGTCGAGCAACGTCTTCATCAAGAGCGGAATGCCGCCGGCTTCGAACATGTCCTTGGCGACATATTTGCCGCCCGGCTTCAGGTCGGCGATGTAGGGCGTCTTCTCGAAGATTCTGGCGACGTCGAAGAGGTCGAACTTTATCCCCGCCTCATGCGCGATCGCCGGCAAATGCAGCGCTGCGTTGGTCGAGCCGCCGGTGGCCGAAACCACGGTCGCCGCATTCTCCAGCGCCTTCAGCGTGACGATGTCGCGCGGGCGGATATTGTTTGCGATCAGCTCCATGATCTTTTCGCCGGAGGCGAAATTGAAGCGGTCGCGCATTTCATAGGGCGCCGGCGCCCCGCAGGAATAGGGCAGCGCCAGACCGATGGCCTCGGCGACGGTGGCCATGGTGTTGGCGGTGAACTGGGCGCCGCAAGAGCCGGCCGACGGACAAGCCGCTTGTTCGATTTCGAGGAGTTCGGCGTCGCCGATCGTGCCGACCGAGTGCTGGCCGACGGCCTCGAACACATCCTGCACGGTGATCTGGCGGCCCTTGTAGGAACCGGGCAGGATCGAGCCGCCATAGATGAAGATCGACGGCACGTTGAGCCGCACCATGGCCATCATCATGCCGGGCAGCGACTTGTCGCAACCGGCAAGGCCGACCAGCGCATCGTAGCAATGGCCGCGCATGGTGAGTTCGACCGAATCGGCGATGACCTCGCGCGACACCAGTGACGATTTCATGCCCTGGTGGCCCATGGCGATGCCGTCCGTGACGGTGATGGTGCAGAATTCGCGTGGCGTGCCGTTAGCCGCCGCGACCCCCTTCTTGACCACCTGCGCCTGGCGCATCAGCGAGATGTTGCACGGGGCCGCCTCGTTCCAGCAACTCGCGACACCGACCAGCGGCTGCGCGATCTCGGCCGCCGACAATCCCATCGCATAGAGATAGGAGCGGTGCGGCGCGCGCGCCGGACCGACGGTCACGTACCGGCTGGGCAGCTTGGTCTTGGAGATGACTCTGGCGTTCATACTCTTCCCTTGCCGCGGGCGGTGCGACCTGCCCCATTGCCGAGCCTTTTGGCACATGCCCTGAGACGAATTCGAGGTGCGCCGGGTTTATGGCGGGAAGTAGGCAATGTCGGCGGGCGCCCTTGTGGCGCGAGGGTTGTTCAGAAACTGTTGCCAAAACATCACGATCGCGTGAGGCAGAGGGAAGCGGCGTCGTTGCAACGCCGCTTGGTTGCCGGGAAGCCCCCCCTCAAGCAAAAAAGTCGGGCATGACCCGGCTTTTTACTATTGAAAACATGTATTTAGAACTTGACCTTAACCGAAGCTGAGCCGGCAAGGAGCAGATCGTCGTCGTACGTGTAGGTGATGGCATTTGCCGTGTCGCCAACACCGGTGAAGGTCGACGACCCACTGGTCAGAACACCGATCGAACCACCAAGTCTGACCTCGATCTTGTCGTTCGGCGAATAAGAAATGCCGCTGGCCACGGACCAGGTGTCCGACTGATAGCCGGAGGTCGTCGAGGTTCCACGGTCCCAGGTCAGCGAAACCGCGCCAGACAATTGGTCGGTGAACTTGTGAGCTATGCCGCCCGAAACCGTCCAGCCATCGCGATAAAGCAGATCGAAAGAAACGGGCGAGGGTGTACCGAAAACCGGGTTAATCACGCCGTTAATTGGAATAATGCCAAGCTTGCTCCACTCCTGCCAGCGAACCGAGCCAAAGGCCAACCAGCCAGGCGCTATACCGCTCTGCAGCTTGAATTCCACGGCCTGGGGTATCTCGGCCGAGGCGGAGACAGGGAACACTCCGGTAACATTTCCTAGCGGCCCACCTGCAAATCCGGTCGTGTCGACGGTTCCCGACAGTCCGTCATATTTGTAGCTCGAAGAGTACATCAAGCTTGCGCGCAAGGCGATTTCGGGAATTTCATAAGCGGCGCCCACGCGCCAACCCCATGCCTCGTCGGAAAGCTTGAATTTTCCGAGGCCGGTATTGCCGAAGGCCAGCAAGGTCTGGCGCGACAGAAACGCATCGACCTCCTGGTAGGAGACGCCGCCGATGAACCGCAGGGAGCCCTTGCCGACGTTTATCTTGTAGGAGCAGGTAAGGCCGAAATCATTTGTTTTGACGTAGTATTCGACCGCGGTTGGCGAATAGGCGTTGTTCATTCCGAAGTCTGCCTCCGCACCATACGGTTCCGTATAGCTCGCAAGGCAATCCACTGGTTCAAAAATGTTGGCCTTGATACCGATGCGCGGCACCGCATAGTCGCCGTCGACATCCACTGACGAAGACGACATTCCCGAGCCATCCAGGCGCTGCACATTCTTCAGTGTGCGCTGTGGCGAAACATAGGTGACGCCGGCATCGAACGAATATGGCGCGGCATCAAACAACTGATCGATGTTGACACCGCCCCGGTCGAAACCGCCTGCGTTCGCAACGCCCGAAATCAACAGCGAAAAGCACCCCGCCCCCAGCAGCGCTTTCAGACGCAAATTGTTCATGACTCTCCTCCCCGAATACGAATGGACGAAGCTAGAACCAATTCAGGTTAACGTCGCAACAACGAATTCTCGACGCGTACATGTACGCCTTCGCCGACCGCATTTTAGACAAAGTGGCAGCTTCACCGCAGAGCAGGAAAACGGCTCATTTGGCTGCAAATTGAGAAAAAAACTCGGAAAACTCGCATGGAACGGCGCAAAAACGGCCCGTTTTGCGAGAACGAACCCCATTGTTACATTATGGCAACAATGGGGCTAAAACATTCCGTTTACGTCAAGATTTACGCTGCGGAATGCCTATTTTCGTGGCAGGCACCCCGTCCGAAAAGCAGGTTCGGAGACTCGCGAACCTAGAGCATCGGACCCAAAGCGGCGCCCGGTTTTGGGACAATCCGATGCTCAGAAAATCTGATTCTCAAACACCAGAGATAGGTCAACCGGCTTCACGCACCCGCGTCAGCGCCACCGAAAGCTTTTCTTGCGCCTTGCGATATTCGGCGAGTTTTTCGCGCTCGGCTTCCACGACATCTTCCGGCGCGTTGGCGACGAATTTCTCGTTGGACAGCTTCTTGTGCAGGCGGGCGATCTCTTCGGTCACCTTGACCAGTTCCTTCTGCAGCCGCGCCGCCTCGGCGGTAAGGTCGATCAGGCTGCCGAGCGGCAAGCAGATGGTCGCCTCGTTGAGCACGATCTGGGCGGAGCCTTTGGGCGCCGCATCGACCAGCGAGATGTCGCCGACCCGCGCCAGCCGCTTGATGGCCGACGCCTGGCGCTCAAGCCTTTCGTGGGTTGCGGTATTGGCGCCGATCACCATCAGCGGCGCAATCGCAGCCGGCGGCACGTTCATTTCCGAGCGTACGGAGCGGATGCCGGAGACGAGATCGACCAGCCAGTTGATGTCGGCGGCCGCTGCCTCATCCTCGAAGTCTGGCGACGGCCACGCGGCATGGCAAAGCAGCGACGGCCGTTCCTTGCCCTCGCCTGATGTCTCGGCCCACAGCTCTTCGGTCATGAATGGCATCATCGGATGCAGCAGCTTATAGATCTCGTCGAGCACGAAGGCGACACAAGCCCGGCTTTCGGCCTTGGCAGCCTCGTCCGTGCCTGTGAACACCGGCTTCAGCAGTTCCAGGTACCAGTCGCAGAACAGGTTCCAGACGAAGCGGTAGGCCGCACCTGCCGCCTCGTTGAACCGGTATGAGGTGATGCCATCGGTGATTTCGCGCGCGGCGCGCGTCAGTTCGGTCAGGATCCAGCGGTTGACCGCCAGCTTGGCGTCGTTCAGCCAGAACTCATCGTTCCTCGCGACGTCGTTCATCTCGGCAAAACGCGTCGCGTTCCACAGCTTGGTGCCGAAGTTGCGGTAACCGGCGATGCGGGCCGGATCGAGCTTCACGTCGCGCCCTTGCGCGGCCATCACCGTCAGCGTGAAGCGCAGCGCATCGGCGCCGTATTCGTCGATGAGTTCGAGCGGGTCGATGACGTTGCCTTTCGACTTCGACATCTTTTGCCCGTTCTTGTCGCGCACCAGCGCATGGACATAGACGGTGTGGAACGGCTCCTCGTCCATGAAATGCAGGCCCATCATCATCATGCGGGCGACCCAGAAGAAGATGATGTCGAAACCGGTCACCAGCACGTCGGTCTGGTAGTAGGTCTTCAGCTCCGGCGTCTGGTCCGGCCAGCCAAGCGTCGAGAACGGCCACAGCGCCGACGAGAACCATGTGTCGAGCACATCCTCGTCGCGGGTCAGGATCTCGCCCGGCTTGAAGTTTTCGAGCTTGTCCTCGACCCAGGCCTTCCATGGCCCTTCCAGCGCCAGATAATATTCGACGGCGGCTGCGAGCGCCTCCTCCTCGGTCTTCTCGACGAAGACACGTCCGTCCGGCCCGTACCAGGCCGGGATCTGGTGACCCCACCAGAGCTGGCGCGAAATGCACCAGGGCTGGATGTTCTCCATCCAGTCGAAATAGGTCTTTTCCCAGTTTTTCGGCACGAAATTGGTACGGCCCTCGCGCACCGAGGCAATCGCCGGCTTGGCGAGCTCCGCCGCGTTCGCATACCATTGTTCGGTCAGGAACGGTTCGATCGGCACGCCGCCGCGATCGCCATGCGGCACGGCATGGCGATGCGGCTCGACCTTTTCGAGGAAACCGCCCGCTTCCATCAGCTCGACGATCTTCTTGCGCGCGACGAAACGATCGAGGCCGTCGAGTTCATCCCAGACGGCCTGGCGCTCGGGCGTCACCTCCAGCCCGGCGAGAAAGTCGTCATTGTCCGTGAGGGCGACCGCCGCCTCGACGGTGAGGATATTGATCGCCGGCAGGTTGTGGCGCCTGCCGACCTCGAAGTCGTTGAAGTCATGCGCCGGCGTGATCTTGACCGCGCCGCTGCCCTTTTCCGGATCGGAATATTGGTCCGCCACCACGGGGATCTTGCGGCCGACGATCGGCAGGACGAGGTTCTTGCCGACCAGATGCCGGTAACGCTCGTCGTCGGGATGCACCGCCACCGCCGTATCGCCCAGCATCGTTTCGGGACGCGTCGTCGCTACGGTGATGAAGGTTTTTGGATTTTCCGGATCGAAGACCTCGCTCTCGACGGGATAGCGGAAATGCCAGAGATTGCCGTTGACCTCCTGCTGTTCGACCTCGAGGTCGGAAATCGCTGTCAAGAGCTTCGGGTCCCAATTCACAAGGCGCTTGTCCTTGTAGATCAGGCCTTCCTTGTAGAGCGTGACGAACACTTCGAGCACCGCCTTGGACAGGCCCTCGTCCATGGTGAAACGCTCCCGGCTCCAGTCGGCGGAGGCTCCCAGCCGCTTCAACTGGTTGAGGATCGCGCCGCCGGATTCGGCTTTCCACTCCCAGACTTTCTCGATGAACTCATCGCGCGTCAGGTCGCGGCGGTGGATCTGCTTCTCCATGAGCTGACGCTCGACCACCATCTGCGTGGCTATGCCGGCATGGTCCATGCCGGGCTGCCACAGCACGTTCTTGCCGCGCATGCGCTCGAAGCGCACCAGAATGTCCTGCAGCGTGTTGTTGAGCGCATGGCCCATATGCAGCGAACCGGTGACGTTCGGCGGCGGGATAACGATGGTGAAGGCTTCCGCCCCCTCCTCGGCGCCTGCGCCGGCACGAAACGCGTCGGCTTCCTCCCAGATTTTGGCGATCTTCGGCTCGACGATTTTGGCGTCGTAGGTTTTTTCGAGCATAGGGAAATGGTCCGAGCTGTCGGGTTTTTGCTGGTCCGGTGTAAATCGGAAGGTTTTGGCCAAGTCAACCGCGAGGCGGCAGGCGAGCGGGCTCGCCTGCCATACAGATAGATCGGGCAAGATCACAGGCAGTGCCACTGCCGAGGCCGTAGGCATTGCATCGCGCATCAACGAAGACGCCGCCCGCAGCGGCGGGGTTCATCCGTCGACCGTCGGAATTATTACTGCGCGCCGCGCGCCACGCGTTCGATTTCCTCGCGCACCAGCCGCTCGACCAGCGTCGGCAGATTGTTGTCCAGCCAGTCCTGCAGCATCGGCCTCAGCATCTCCTCGGCAATCTCGTCGAAGGTTTTCTTGCTGCGGCTGGCGAACGCATCGGAAAGCTCGCCGAAGGCGGCGGCGACCTGCCGGCCCGTATGTTCGGAAAGGATCGCCGGACGAGCCGATGGCGCCTCGCTTGCTGGGCGAGCCAACCCGCTTCGCGGCGGAGCCGGCTCGAAAGCAGGTTCGGCCGCGTCCTCGAAAACCTCGGGCTTCGGTTCCGCGTCCGGCGTCCGTCGCCCCTCGGCCCTGTCCGGCTTGGCTACGGTCGTCGCTTCGCCGACTGCGGCGATTTCCCGCCGCCAGTCGGCAACGATGCTGTCAGTCGTCTCCGCAACCCTTGCCGTCGCAGGCGCATCCGGCTCCGGCTTGGCGGCCGGGGCCGGCTCGGCAGCGACCCTGGCACCAGCAAGCGTCACGGGCGCTTTGACCGAAGCCGGATCGGAACGCACCGGCGGCTCCATGCGTGCGATGACGGGCTCGACGGCCGACGGTGACGCCTGCACCTCGGTCAGCGTGACCGGCCCCTTGGCGTCCAATCCCGGACGCAACTCGGCGCGAAACGCGCTCACCTCCGGCGGCGCTCCGCCTGCCTCCGGCGGCGCTCCGCCCGCCGCCGCTGGCGCCCCGACTGCCGCCGGTGCCGGCACTGCAACCGACGTCAAATCCTGCAGCAGGTCGTCCGCCTCATCCGGCTGCTTGCGGCCGGTATCGTTGTCCTCGATGATCCTCCTGATGGAAGCCAGTATCTCCTCCATGGAAGGTTCGCGCTGTACGCTGCTTGCCGTCGCCATCGTCACATCCGCCGCCCTTGTGACTCGTTGCAGATTTCCTGTCCGGCCAAAGCCGGATTCGAATCATGGCGACAGGGTAACCGACGGATCGCGTTACGAGAATCCCCAATCTGAGGGCATGTTGGATTTCAACAGATTAGAGCCCGCGCATTCCTTCGAACGCGCGGGCTCTAATGCCTTGAAACTGGACGGGATTTGAAACTGCTGGCGCGATCAGCGGCCGTCTGGCGTGCGCAGGCCGATCCACTTGTCCTTGACCGCATTGTAATGCTCTTCGGGTCTGTATTTCGTCACCTGAAGGGCGAGACGATCGACCGAAAGGCGACCGATAGCAGACAGGATGGCATAGCTCGCCACCACCAAATCGCGTTCGGAACTGGCCTGGTTGATCTTGGCGTTGATGAGGGTGGCCTGCGCGTTGAGAACGTCGAGCGTGGTGCGCTGGCCGACATTGCGCTCCTCGATGACCCCGCTCAAGGCAAGCTGCGCGGCGGCGATCACCTGCCTGTTGGCCACCACGGTTTGCTGGGCGGCGATATATTGCGTCCACGCCGAGGTCACGGCTTGCCGCACGGTGTCGCGGCTGACATCGACCTCGATCCGGGCCTGGCTGAGCGATTCCTTGTTCTGACGCACTATCGCCGACGTCCGCCCGCCCGAATAGATCGGTATAGTCAACGTCGCACCAATGCTGGCCGAATTCGTTGTGCCATCCCGCCCCTCCCCGGGATCGAAGCGCGGCACGGTGTTTTGATAGGCGCTGGAAACGCCGGCGGAAGCCGAAAGCTGCGGCAGCAGCGCGCCTTCGGCCGATTTCACCGAAAACGCCGCCGCGTCGACCAGATGCTGGGTGGAGAGGATGGCCGGGTGCTCGCTGGATGCAATCGCGATCGCCGCATCGAGGTTCGACGGCAACAGCTTCGACACCGGCGAAGCGGCTCTGAGCCTGCCTGGCTCATCGCCGACGATCTGGCGATAGGTCGCAGCGCTTGCCAGCACCTGGGCGCGGGCGGCGGCCAGTTCCGCCACAGCGGAGGAGCGCTCGGCATCGGCCTGTGCGACGTCGGTGCGGGTGCCTTCGCCGACTTCGAAGCGCGAACGCGCCGCACGCGCCTGCTCGGTCAGGAACTGCAGGTTCTGCTCCGTCAGCACCGCTATTTGGCGGTCGCGAATCACGTCCATGTAGGCGCTTGCCGCGTTGAACAGAGTGTTCTCTTCGGTGTTGCGCAGGCTCTCGACCGAGGCGCGGACCTGCGATTCGGCTGCAGCGACGTTGTTCCTGGTCTGAAAGCCGTCGAACAGGGTCTGATTGATCTGGACGCCGAAGTTGCCGGTGGTCAAACGCGTGCTTTGGTTCGCGCCGGGTACATTGCCGCGGGCATTGAAATGGCTGTTGGAGTAGTCGATGTTCGCGGAGCCGGTGATGGTCGGGCGCCAGCCGGACTTGGCGATGGCAACGCTCTCATCGGTGACGCGGACGCCGGCACGAGCCGAATTGAGCTGGGAATTGTTCTGGTAGGCTTTGGAAAGTGCGCCGAAAATGGTTTCCGCCGAGGCGCCTAGCGGAGAAAGCGCGGTCGCCGAGAAGAGGACGGCGGCAAAAAGACTCTTTCGTAAAGACGGCACGTTATTCCCTCATTCGTTTTGCATGGGAACCACACCGCGCCGGCTTCTCCCATTCGAGCAGCCGGCGCGATGTGTTTCAGGTCCCCTGCTGTCAGCCCCCAAAAAGAACACCCCGGTTGTGCGGATCAGCAACAATTGTTCAAGCGCAAGCGAACACGACAACGGCTTTGCTGCAAGCCAAAATCATTCAGAACTCGAACGCCCGGATACGTTCGAATCCCGGTAGTGGCTTAATTGCCGCATTAAATGCGCCTCTTCCGGTTACACCCCCCCCTGTTTTCAGAAACAATCGGGCCACACCCGAATTCCCCTGCCCTTCGACGGCGACAAGCCGACCGCCTTCCGCAAGCTGGTCGAGCAGCGACTTCGGCACTTTCTCCACACTGCCGCCGATGAAAATGACGTCGTAGGGTGCTCCTGCGGCATGCCCTTCCGGCAACGGTCCCTTGACCACGCTGACATTGTCGCAGCCCAGCGCCGAAAGCGTCGACATCGCGGTCTCGGCCAATGCCGGATCGCTTTCCAGGGCGACGACCGTCTTTGCCAGCCGCGACAGGATCGCCGCCGCATAGCCGGTGCCGCAGCCGACATCGAGCGCCGAATCGCCAGGGCCGATCTCGGCCAGTTGTATCAGCTTGGCCAGCGGCGAAGGCTCCATGAGATAGCGTGGACCGTCCGCTGCATTGGCAATCCGGATGTCCTCGTCGATATAGGCCAGATCGCGCTGGCCGGGGGCGACAAAGGCCTCGCGCGGCACGACAAGCATCGCCTCGAGCAGCGGCGCGCTGGTCACGTCGGTGGTGCGGATCTGGCCATCGACCATTTTCACCCGACGTTCGGCAAAATCAGCGCTCATGTTCCAACCAATCCGCCCAAAACCAACCTGTTTGCCGCGCCAAGACCGCGGATCATTTCGACCGGAACCCCCTGGCGCTGGTGCGCGGGAGCTTGGGCATTTGGAGGCCTCGCCCGGAATCGAACCGGGGTGCAAGGATTTGCAGTCCTCTGCGTAACCACTCCGCCACGAGGCCTCATTGCTCCCGGCGTTCCACCCGGTTCCAATAGGTTGCGGCGAAAATGCCGTCAAGCGGCCATGGTGCATTCCGGACGGTTTCCCCTCGGCCATGATGCCACGCATCGAATCGTCGATACGCATCCTGCAATTAAGATATTAGTCAATTGTTAAGTACGGAGTATGGCAAAGGGAAGCCCGGGACCGGGACCTTACGCGGGGTAAGCAGAAGGTCCACCATTCTGAAGGAGAGCTGCGAGGGCCGGAAAAAGCGCTCCGGGCATTGGCCAGATTTAGTCGAGCCGGAAAGGCGCCCCTTCACAGAAGCTTGCCCCTGCGGTGCAAACCCGTCAGTTCGGCCGCCGCCGCCGCTCCCACCACACGACAAGCCGGCGCCGGTGGCGGCGCACCAAGGCAAACTCGTAGGAGAGCACCAGCAATCCGATCGGCACCATCCAGAAGCCCAGGATCGGCAGAAAGCCGAGAATGCCGCCGAAGATCAGCACAACGCCGATTGCAATCCTGAGGCCGCGCGAGCGCGGCATGGTGAACTGACGGCCGAAGACCGATATTTTCCGTGCCGGTGGGTGGTTGTGGCTTGCTGCGCTCATGTCTGGTTAGTGGTCCGTTCGGGCAAAGTAAAAGCATCAACTGACGAAAGTCGCAACCGCCCTTTCGGTTCCGCACACCCCGCCAGACGGCTCATATGAGGACGCGCGCACATGATTGCCAGAAATCGTGGCGCGAAAAAGCGCCGAAAAATACGAAATGCTGCTTTGCAAAGCCGAAACGGGTTTGCTATAGGCTGCGCCACTCACATGAGAGCCTCTGTTCCCCGGTAGCTCAGTGGTAGAGCAACCGGCTGTTAACCGGTTGGTCGCTGGTTCGAATCCGGCCCGGGGAGCCACCGCCTTTTCTACGATACGGCCCGATCCTGCGCGCAGTGTGCGATGTTCCTTACGCTTCAATTTGGTTCGCTTCTGCTAAAATGGTTGCAAACAGCAGAGTCGCCTATCGAAGTCAGGGTAAGTTAGCGTGGCGCCTTGCCTTCGCCTAGGCCTGCAAAGCGCTCATCGTAGAGTCGGCGGCGACATCGTAAAAAGACATAGACTCGGCGCGATTGCGCCGAAACGAGCCGTCTCAGAGATTCGGCCGGCGAAACCTTCCAACACGAGAACCGGAAGAATCGACCGATCCGGACATTCCGGTCCTAAAGCTAAACAGCTGCAATCAAGCCCGCCTCCAGACTGCACAATGACCATGAGACTGGAGATCGACTCGCATCACACATCCTGTGCTATTTGTGATAATGTGACTGAGGCGGTGACATGCTGCAGCATCTACGAGTCCAAGCTCAAGGTTCCGATGCCGCCGACCAGACGCGGCAGTGGACGAGTTCAATTTGGCTCGCTGTTGTCGTCGGTATCGCGTATTTCCTGGCGGCACAGTTAAGCCTTTCCCTACTCACTCCTGATGGCGTTGCCGTGTTCTGGCCCGCCGCTGGTATCGCCGCGGGCACGTTGATCGCCCTTGGGCCAAGAGCGCGATTGGGGGTTGTGGTTGGGACGATGATCGCCACCGTCGCGGCCAATCTCTTGGGTGACCGAGACCTCGGGAGCGCAACCGTCTTCGCCGTATGCAATGGGGTGGAAGCCCTGCTTACAGCTAGTCTGATCGAGCGCTACTTCGGTTCCGGAGTGAGTCTCAACCGCCTGCGCAACGTGCTGGGACTGTTAGGGGCGGCGATCGTCGGTGCCGCTGCATCCGGGATCGGCGGGAGCTTGGGGTTCACTCTATTCTATGGCGCGACGACATCGATTTTTGCCATTTGGCAAAACTGGTTCTTATCCGACGCGCTTGGCATCGTCACGACTGCGCCGCTGGTGATCGGCCTCGCCTCAGCAGCACGCGAGCCGCCGCCGCAAAGCGAGGCAATCGAAGGTCTCTTGGCTCTGGCGGCGGTAGCCGCGATGAGCCTCTTCGTCATTTCCCTGCCAGCGGAGCCTTGGAAAACAGTAGTGCCGATCGCGCTACTATTCCCGTTACTCTTGTGGATAGCGGCCCGTTGCCGGCCGATCTTCGCTTCGGCAGCGGCGTTCATTGTTGCCGTTGCAATAGTGTGGACGACGACGTTTGGAATTGGCCATTTCGGCGACCCGGATCTTCCGGTTGCGGACCGCATCCTTGCCGCTCAAGCCGGCATACTGATGGTTGCGCTCTGCGCAACCGTCCTTGCTGCGCTGTTCGCCGAGCGGCGTCAGCACGAGGACGCGCTCATTGAGAGCGAAGCCCGCTTGCAAGAGGCGCTGTCGGCAGGGGCGGCCACGGCGTTCGTTTGGGATGTCCGGACGGGCTCGTCGCTGCGCAGCGCAAACGCCGCGCAGATCCTGGGTTATGAGCCGCGGCAAACGCTGACCGCCGGTAACTTTCTCTCGAGAGTCCATCCGGACGACCGCGGGCGCTTCAAAGCGCTCGTCCGCGGTGTCCGCCCCGAAAGCCCCACATATACCGTAACATTCCGCTTCAAGCGCTGCGACGGTTGGGAAGTCTGGCTAGAGGAAGTGGCCAAGGCCGAGTTCGATGCAATGGGGCGCTTTGTATGCCTCAAGGGCCTCACTGTTGACGTCACCGAACGCAAGCGGTCTGAGGAGCACCAACGCCTGTTGGTCGCCGAACTGGATCATCGCGTCAAGAACTTGCTGGCACGCGTTTCCGTCGTCATCACGGATACGAGCCCGGGCAGTGGTTCGCTGGACGAATACATTCAAGCACTCGATAGGCGCATTCAATCCATGGCCGCCGCCCACTCGCTACTCAGCCAGAATCGTTGGCACGGCGTTGACCTCATGGACCTTGTCCGCCATCAGCTTGCGCCCTACGCGACGGACGCAAACACAACGATCCGTGGCTCCAACTTCACACTCACGGTCGCGGAGACACAGGGGTTGGCGATGGTGCTCAACGAGCTGGCAACGAACGCTGCGAAGTACGGCGCACTGTCGACCAGAAATGGGCGGGTGGAGGTGGTCTGTAACCGCGGGCCTAGCGAGAATGCGACAAACCTGTCGATCGTATGGCGTGAGATTGGCGGCCCCGCAATTGCGGCTTCGCCGCAATGCGGATACGGCGTCAGCCTCATTCGTGATCTTATCCCTCACGAGCTCGGCGGTTCGGTCGACCTCGTATTTGCATCCGACGGCGTTTGCTGCAGAATTGAGTTTCCTGTCAAGGCCGTGACCGTGACAGACATAAAGGGAGCCACTTCCGGCCATCCAGCAGCTAGCGCGACGTCACTTGACGCACCGTTGCAATAAGATGTGCCGCGCTGACGGGTTTATGCAAGATAGCTTCAACCTTGCCCGGTGCTAGCGGAACGACCTCGTAGCCGGTAATGACGATGACACTGATCCCTTGATCTTGCAGACGGTCGATCAGGTCATGAGCGGGCTCGCCGTCTCGGAGGCTAAAGTCGACGAGCGCTACATCAGGGCGGCGTTCGGAGATGAGGCGCTCGGCGTCGGCTGCGGTTGCAACGGGCCCGGCCAAGTCAGCCCCCAACGCGTTAAGCAGCCTCGTCATAGCTCTTGCGAGGTGCCAGGAATCCTCAACCAAGAGGATACGCACGCCCGTCAACGACCCGGCTGTGGGCGGGTCGCGGTGGCTGGGTGAAGTCACCGGCTCCTCAACACATTACATTGGGCCCACCTCTATCCTGAACGTTACTGACCTGCCACAGGTAATTTCCTCCAAACTGGAGTTTCGGCTCTCAAGGAATACGTCGGCTCGACCGGCTTGACTTCAGCTTTGCGAGAACCGCGCTCACGTATCGACACGCCCAATCTTGCCGTGGAATACCACGTAGAAGCCGATCGTATAGGCAACGATGACAGGCAGGACGATAATTCCACCAGCGAATTTTCCTGGGCAGCAGCGTCGGCTACGGTGATCGCGTAGGGGATAGGTAAGGCCAGAACATCACGCCAAGTGTCAGAAATGCTGTACAAAAAACGCCGCCGTCATCGCAAAGGGGACAGTGTTGTGCCGCGCCCGCCCGCTGACGAGTACGCCCAGCAGGGCGGCAACGCTTGGCAGCGGAAATATAAGCCCCCAGTGGCGGAGTTGCAGATTGCTCTGTGCAATTGCCCCGGCATCGAACGTCAGCGATGTTATGAAGGCCACAGCAAGTGCCGCGAACACTCCTGCGACCAGCCATGGGATACGCGAATAGGCCCAGTCCTGCCGATGACCCTCGTTGGGAAGTCGGCGAGATTTCTGTGTGGCGCGTTCACCTTCGCTACTGGCGGCGCTCTGGTAGCAAGGCCGTAGGGTGATTTCTTGAAGGCTAAACGCGCCTGCAGAGTTCGGTGCATAATCTGCACCCAAACAGCTGGCACCAGTTTCGGTCTTTTCACTGTTCCGTGCTAGAATCGGCTGAAACGTCGTGACCCGCGCTTACTAGAGATTTCCGCCTCGCGAAGCGCAGGATAACACCTAGCGAAGCCGCGATTGGTATCGCTAGCAAGACACCGATGAAGCCAAACAGCCACCCAAAGGCGAACAGCGCAAACATCATCCAGACTGGATTGAGGTTGACGCGACGACCGATGAGGCGCGGCGACAGCACATAGTCGGCAAGCATTTCACCAACGATGAAGATGCCCCCCACAACAGCGACAGGTGCCCAATCGGGCCAGAACTGGTCCACCGCAACGCATACGGACACCAAGATACCGGTAGCTGCCCCGAGATAGGGAACGAAACTGATGAGGCCTGCAGTGATGCCGATCAAAATGGCATGATTGAGTCCGGTCAGCTTCAAAGCAGCGGCATAAATGACGGCAAGAACGAGGCAGATGACGACCTGACCGCGCACGAAGCCGGCAACAGTATCGTGGATTTCGCGCCCCAGCGCCCGAACATCGTCGCGGTACTCCGGAGCAAACCAGCCATCGACCGTTGCAATCATTCGATGCCAGTCAATCGCGAGATAGATGGCGATGATTGGCGTGACAACGAGCAGGGAAAGAAGGGAAATCAAGGCTCTTCCACTCGACCATAGCGAGGTAACGACGCCGTCGAGCCATTTGCTGCCCACCGTCCTCACGACATCGACAGACGATTGCTCGATGTGAAGATTCTCACCCATGACACTACGCATCCAGGGGCCACTTGCATTGGTCGCAAGGGACTGCAGACGCGTGATGTAGCGGGGAAACTCCTCAACAAAAAATCTGAGTTCGCCAATAATTACCGGGAGCATGACCAACATTACCCCGATAATGCCCACGATCAGCGGCAAGAAGACGGCTAGTGCTGCAAGGGTTCGATTGATCCCGAACCGCTCCAACCTGTCGACCGCCGGAACGAGGAGATAGGCGAGCAATGTGCCTACGACAAATGGCAGCAGGATTTCGCGCAACAGCACCAGCGCAACCAAGGCGACTGCGGAAACCCCAATCCAGAACGTAGCTGGTTGCGCAATTCTCATCGACCTTCTCCCCACATCCCGTTTCGAGCTCAACTGTCGGCCACTTGTTGATCTCGGCGCACGTGTCCTCGGATCCAATGGAGGGGCGACGGTTAGATTTTCCTTTGTCAATTCTCTATCAAGCTGGCGAAGGCGATCTCACCATCGGTAATGTAATGGTTGACCTTTCCGGTCTGCAGACGTGAACCGGACTGGTGCAATACGACCTCCCCGATCACCCGCTTCGTCTTCAGCTGGGTGACTATGTAGTCTCGTTCAGCATTCGTGTCTGAATCGGTAGCGTGTGTCACTTGGAGCGTCAGCCTGGTTAGCGATAATCCGGTATCTCTGGTGCCCGCCCCGACCCACAGGACACGCTGATCGGTCGGCGGTCTATCCGTATTCAGCCAGAAGCTTGCTGCCGTGATATCGTCGCTCGAGTGGGAGAGGCTCAGCGCCCAGAAGCGGATATGATGGCGCTTGCGCGGACTGTCGTTGATGGGCTGTTGAAAACCTATGTCCTGCCTTCGTCCAAAGAGATAGAGCGTGCTGAATGGGGCAGTGGGATACGAAGAGTTGAGCAGGAACGCTCGTACCATCCACCACGAGCTTGCAACCCCCAAACGATCAGCCGTTGACCAGCCCGCTGCTGCAAATGCATCGCAGAGTTGTTGACGGGTCCCGATCAGGACTAGATTTACTGGATCGCCGGGCAAGCCGTCTCCGGTGATTGAGTATCTAGGAATGAGTCTCCGGTGCAGAACCTTAAGGCCCATTCGGACTACGTTTGGCAAAATGACATAGGCAGCAAGCCCGTAGGTAAGACCTACGGCTAGGACCCATGGAAGTCTGTGGTCCGCAGTATCGAAAACGATAAAGACTATGAGCCAAACGCTGACTACTCCCAGACAGATGATGAGAAATCTCTGGAATAACCGCGTAAGTGTCCTCAAAATTCATTGTCCCGTATGGCGCCAACAACCTCGGCGTCGACTTCGCGGTTCCCGGATTCTGCCGATTGAGCATAGCCGCCGTCAGGCCATTTCTACCTCACGTTTCGTCGTCACGATATTGCTCTTTGGGGAAGTGCTATCGGCAAAGGTCTTGTTGGTCCCGAACCGCGCGGCCGGTCCATTCGTATGCAAACGTCGGTGGAAGGCATTTTTTGGGCGCGAAACAGACGTTGGCGAATGACCGCTTCGACCGAGACCGTGTGAAAACGCGGCTGCGCGCACATCGTTCGGGACGACGGGTTCGCAGGCAGGTTTTGGATGCGGGCCGGTGGCTGGTTCTGATTAGGCGGCAATGATCTGCATGAGTCGTTTGACGCCGAAGATGTTGATCATCCGCTTCATGTTGGAGGCGAGCCTGGCCGACCTCGATCGCGAGCAAGTCATCAGGTTTGGCAGGAACATAATCGAAGAACAGCGTTTGGCCACTGCGGACGAAGGTCCATCCTTCCCTATAATGGCAAATCATCTGGAACCGCATTCCGACGCGCCTTCCGGGAATGAATATCGATGATTTGTATTTCCACGATCTGCGCCACGAAGGCACCAGTCGCCTGGTTGGGGGCAATGGCAACCCGCGTAAAGGAACTCGGCGAGGCCTCTCGACACATACGCTGCACCCTGTTGGGTCGCGTCCTTACAGGTGGTGTAGCTCGGCGATAGCGAAGCCGCTCGCGAGCGCGCCCTCAACAGCGCTGTAGCGAGCGAGCGGCGTAGCGGCGGTCATCGATGTTCTTCGGTAGGGTTGGGTTGCTGACACAACCTGATTCGAAGGAACCACCGATGACCAACGACATGATGAACCTGCGCACGCTCGTAGAGAAGACCCCCGACGCCGATATCCTGCGCGAGATGATCGGCTTTGCCGCCGAGCGGCTGATGGAGCTGGAGGTTGGCGCCGCCACCGGCGCGCCCCATGGCGAGAAGAACCCGCTGCGGGTTGTCCAGCGCAACGGCTACCGCGAGCGCGACTGGGAGACGCGGGCCGGCACCGTCGAACTGCGCATCCCCAAGCTCAGGAAGGGCTCTTACTTCCCGAGCTTCCTGGAGCCGCGGCGCATGGCCGAGAAGGCGCTGACCGCCGTCATCCAGGAGGCCTACGTCCAGGGTATCTCGACGCGCTCGGTCGACGACCTGGTCAAGGCGATGGGCATGAGCGGCATCTCCAAGAGCCAGGTCAGCCGGTTGTGCGAGGAGATCGACGGCAAGGTGAAGGCCTTCCTCGACCGGCCGATCGAGGGCGACTGGCCATACCTGTGGATCGACGCCACCTACCTGAAGGTGCGTCGCGGCGGCCGCATCGTCTCGGTCGCCGTCATCATCGCGGTCGGCGTCAACGCGGACGGCCGGCGCGAGGTGCTGGGCATGGAGGTCGGCACGTCTGAGGCCGAGCCGATCTGGACGGAGTTCTTGCGCAAGCTGACCCGGCGCGGCCTGCGCGGCGTCAAGCTCGTCGTCTCCGATGCCCATGAAGGCATCAAGGCGGCCATCACCAAGGTGCTGTGCGCGACATGGCAGCGCTGCCGGGTCCATTTCATGAGGAACGTGCTGGCGCATGCCGGCAAGAGCGGGCGCCGCGTCGTCTCGGCTTTCATCGCCACCGCCTTCGCCCAGGAGACGGCCGAGGCCGCAAGCACGCAATGGCGCGCCGTCGCCGACCAGATCCGGCCGAAGGTGCCCAAGCTCGCCACCATCATGGACGACGCCGAGCCCGACGTGCTCGCCTACATGACCTTCCCGAAGGAACATCGTGCCAAGCTGCACTCGACCAACCCGATCGAGCGCCTCAACGGGCGAGATCAAGCGGCGCACCGAGGTCATCGGCATCTTCCCAAATGATGACGCCATCGTCCGCCTGGTTGGCGCGATCTTGCTCGAACAGAACGACGAATGGGCCGTGCAGCGCGCCAGATACATGACGCTGGAAACCATCAGCCAAATGAGCGATGATCCGCTCATCAGCCTGCCAGCCGTGGCACGCTGATCAGCCCGGCCCCATGCCGGAGAGCGCGGCGACCAAGCCGTCAGCTACACCACTCCCTGGGACGCGATCCCCTGTTGGGTGTGTGGGTCGTGAAATAACACTCCGGTGCTGGATGAAACGGATGCCCAGAACCCGCCGCATCATTTTATTCAACATGGATTTTCAGCGCCGTGTCGCCGATTTCCCGCAATAGCCTCTATTCGCGCGATCGAACCGCTGCAGACATTGCCATTCTCCGGGGATTGGCCAAGATCGGATCATACCGCCGCTTGTTCGGTGGCTCGATAAATGCCGTAGCCGACCTTATAAGCAGACCCTCGTCGCACATGCGGGCCAGATAACAGCGGGGAATTCCAATGTCATTTAGGTCGCACGTTCGTACTGCGCCATTTTCGCGGGCGAGTGCGACAGCGCGTTCTCTGAGGGATGGCTTCGGCCCGCCGGCCAATCGGGTGCGCTCAGCGCGCTCGCGGTCGCGCTTCCGAATCTTGATAGTGGGCTGTGGCGTAGTTTCGAGGGATCGGCAGTTCGTAGTTCGCAGTTTCGTTCAGCCCGGGGAGCCAACATTTCCAAGCACTTAGTTATCGATGCATCGATGCATGGTACGCCAATTGGCGGATGCTCACCGCTGGGCTACATACCGGGCTGCAGATGCTGAGTCAGGAGAAGTCGCAGATGTCGACGACAAGATCGCCGCGTCCCCACCGCCCCTGGGAAAACTCTTGCGATTCACGCGCAAGGAAGCGGCTTTAAACCAAATCAATCTCGCGTCAGACTTTTTCATGATGGGGAATTCGCTGGCGGGCGACGATCCTATTCATGGCCAGCTCAATCGTGCCGCTGTCGGTCTCTAGCAGTTCGATCAACGGCACGGCCGATAGCAGTGTGGTGTCGGCGTAAGGCTGCGGAAGATTAGCGTCTAGCGCCGTTGTTGCTCCGGCTACCAGCCCAAAGTGATTATCTGGGAAAGCTCGGCGATGTCGCCATAGATCATCGAACCCTTGACGAGAAAACACTTGTCACCGAGGACTTCCAAGAGTGAGCTTGACGCGCTGCAAACCGGCAGGTTCTTCGAATTGGCGTACGTCCCGAGGGGCGCGGTTTCGACCTTACGGTCCGCGGCTTCGGCATAGCCGACGCTGATCGCGAGGATAGCGATAGCAATGAGAGTCGTCTTGCTCATATTTAGCCCGTAGAGCCAGCGGGCTTCTTGCCCTTGGCCTTGCCATAGGTGGCGCAGGGGTAAGTCGCGCCATGCATCAAAGTAGCACCGGCCCTTGATGGGCTTCATCCATCGATTGGATGAAGCGGGCTCATCTATATTAGCCAACGCTTGACGATGCCGCTTGCCGCTAAACGCGCAAGCAACGCGCCTTGATGATTGAACTCGACAATTTCCGCGGATTGAAACCTGCTACCGCCAAGCGCTCGTGTTCTGCCTCGAGATCATCAACGCAAAGAGCCATGTGGCCATAGCCGTCGCCAAGCGCGTAGGGCTCACCCCTGCCCTTGTTGATCGTCAATTCAAGCTCGAAATCGGCTTCCGCATTGCAGATAGTCCAATGTGAACGTGTCGAAATCCAACCGGTCCGCAACATCGAGTCCGAATGCGCTTTTGTAGAAACTCACCGACTGGTTCTCTTCTACCACCTGGATCATCGAATGAATTGCTTTCGCCAAAGGAGCCTCCAGTTTGCGGTCGTCTCCGAAATACCGGCGACCGTGGCCCATTGGCTGCAAAAAGGGGTGGCAGCCGGTTACCACGTCGAGAAATTGGCGTAAGGCTGGTTACGCACCAAAGCCCGATTGCAGTCATTGCAAATGGTTCGGAAAATGCGCTTTAGATGGTATCATCCCGTCGAATGGGCGCAGAAGCCGCTTTCGCCGAGAGCATATCAAACGGGAGGACTTCGCATATGTAAGGTCTTTGCCGGGCAGGTCCGGAGGGGTATCGGCTAGTCAATCGCTCAGTTCGAATAGGTGGCCATTCGACGAGCATCCAGCTCGAGGCCACTTTTGGACGCTGTTGGACGAGATCGCCCATGGACAGGGGATGACGGCGCCAAAGTTCCTATCGACGCTTTACGACGAAGCGCTGGAGATCAACGGCCATATCCCGAACTTTGCCTCCATGCCGCGCACTACATGCGCGCTCTACCTGCGCGACAGGCGACCACTCGATTGCGAAGCCGCGGAATTGAAGAGCAAGGCAGCCTGACCCGCGGGCATTGCTCAAACGCGCCCAGTACCGGAAAATCCCGTGTAGCAGCCACCTGCTACCAGCGACCTGAATTTTAGCGCTATGTGATATCAATGGCGAACTTTGCCGAGGCGGTGTAGGGTTCGCTTCAAGAGAAGAATGAGCCGTATCGACGGCGACGCGGATCGAATCTGGGAGGATTCATGGTCGAGATTATCTCCAAGCGGGATGGCCCGCGGCGCGAGGACGCACAAGTCAAAAGACTGATCGAGCAGAACCGCTCGACCATCGTCCGCCTTGCCGACCAGATCAGCGGCGGCGGCTATTCAGCTTCGCGAAAGCCACGCCAGCAACCCAAGGCGGAAGGCCTGATCATCCATGTCGGTGGCGGCGCGGCATCGGTGGCCGAGGCCAAGCCGTCCATCCAGGTCACCATGAACGGCCGCGTAATTTCGAAGGATCGGAACACCGGCCGTCAACTTCATCACATCGGCGATATCCGCTACCGCGGCGGCGACCAGGTCTTCGTGCTGGCAACAAAGCAGAATGGCTTCTTCTCGCCGGTTGACGAAATCGTTGCCGAGGCGCTTGCCGACATGGACGGATCCCGCCTCGCTGCCACCTATACCGAAGAACAGCTTGCCTTCGACATCGGCGCGAAACTCGGCATCAACTGATCAGGCACACGCCCGGACATCCTTCTTCGCGCCCAACTCGCGGCAGTATACGAACGCGACAGCATACAGAAATGGCATACCTCAAAGGTTCTGTGATGACTGAATGAAACGCGAGATAGCCCCCAATCAGATGAAGATCGATGCCCTTCCGGCGCGTACCTCGCTGGCCACCGGCCAAATGGCTCTGAGCAACATCGACTATGACGAGCGTGCCACCATGCGCGCCTGGGAAAATTTTCTAGCTGACGAACCCAAAAGTGCCCGCGATCCGGTCCACCCAAGCCACGTCCGCTCCCTCATTCACGATTCCTGGTATCGCAGCGCCACCGGCGGCATCAACGCTCAAGGCATTGAAGCGCCACTGAGCAGTGATCGCGACGCAATCGAATATCTGACCCGGGCCAATGCAGAACTGCTTTCGGCGGCGCGGCGGTCGTTCGCCTCGCTTGGCCAGTTGCTGGACGGGACCGGCGCGATGCTGGTTCTGGCCGACAGCGACGGCGTGCTGATCGACGCCATCGGCGACAAGAAGACGCTGCATGACGGCATGGATATCCACCTCGCCATCGGCGGCAAATGGAACGAGGATGCCGTCGGAACGAACGGCATTGGTACGGCGCTGTGGACCGGTGAGCCGACTTTCGTGCATGCGGCCGAGCATTTCTGCGCCGGCATCAAATCCTGGACCTGCGCCGGCGCGCCGATTCGCGACCCGCTGGACGGCAAGATCATCGGTGTCGTCGACCTGTCAGGCTATTCGCCGATCTTCAGACCGCACAACACCGCGCTCGTCGCCGCCACAGCCCGGCAGATCGAAAAGGCATTGGCCGAACAGCAGCAGGAACAGCGCACGCGCCTGCTCGAAGCCTTCATTTCATCGGCTCCCAGCTACCGCCGAAAAGACGGGCTGGTAATCGTCGACCATCGCGGCCGCGCCATCTTCTGCAACAATGTGCCTGACGGCGAGACCACCGAGATGATGGACGGCCCGATGGAGCCAGGCCGTGGCCGCTGGCTGATGAACCTTCCGTCCTCCGGCTCCGAAGCCGATCTTGCCAGAGCGCTGCCGGCCCATCTGCGATCCTGCCACATCACGCCGCTCAAGCTCGACGGCGACCTCCGCGGCGCGGCGCTGGTGTTCCCCTCCGTGCCGGCAGTCTCCAGCGCGGCGGTGCTCCACCGGGAAGTGAACAAGCATCTTCAGGATGCTGTCGCCATGATCGTCGGCGAAAGCGAAGCGCTGCAGGCCGCAATCGACGTCGCCTGCCGCGTCGCCCGGTCGGGCAGCGTACCATCGCTGTTGGTCGAAGGTGAGACAGGGGTCGGGAAGGAGCTGTTTGCGCGGCTTGTCCATGCCGGCAGCCGGCGCACGGCAAACGATCCGTTCATTGCGATGAATTGCGGGGCGATCACCAGAGACCTGTTCGGCAGCGAATTGTTCGGCCATGTCGCCGGCGCCTTTACCGGCGCCTCGCGGGAAGGCAAACCGGGCGTTTTCGAGCTCGCCAATGGTGGCGTCCTCAGTCTCGACGAGATCGGCGAATTGCCCCTTGAGATCCAGCCGTTCCTGCTGCGTGTGCTGGAAGAGCGTGTGGTCCACCGCATTGGCGACAGCCGGGGTCGCCCGGTGGATGTACGCCTGGTCGCCTCAACCAATCGCGATCTCAAGCAGGAAATTGCCGCAGGCCGCTTCCGCCGCGATCTCTACTATCGAATTGGCGCGGTCTCGATCACCGTTCCACCGCTGCGCGAGCGCGGCGAAGATGTGCTGCTGCTGGCCGAACATTTCAACCGGCAGATCGCCACCGCAGCGGGCGAGGAGCCGCTGGAATTCTCGCACGAAGCACTCGAGGCCCTGCTCGCCTATGGTTGGCCGGGCAATGTACGCGAACTGAAGAACCTCATCGGGCGGCTGCATGTCCTAACGCGCGGCGGCGATGTCAGGCTTCACGACCTTCCAGAGGAGATCACCGCGTCCGGCTCTGGATCGGAAGCCGGATCGAACAGCAGTGCAGCGACCCCGCAGGACGGAGGCACGCTCGTCGAAGCCGAACGCCAGGCGATGAAGAAGGCCTTGGCCGCGGAAGGCGGCAACCTCAGCCGGGTCGCGCGACGGCTCGGCATCTCCCGGCCAACGCTCTACCGCAAGCTAGAGCAATACGACATCCGCCGCGGTTTCCTCTAGGATCAGAACCCTTCACCGGCACAAATGAGCCCCGCGGCATTCGGCGCCACAGGGTCGGGAAAGTCATGCCAATTGTCAGTGAAATCACCACAGCTGCCGCGATCTTGGTGATGCCGCTTGGACCCTTTCTCTCCCTCTGGATGATGGTGCTGACCGGACGCCGCATCCGTCCGCGCGAAGTCCGGTCCATATGTTTCAGGGCACGATGACGCCGCGGCCGGCGAACCGCCGGTTCTTGAAATCGTCGAGCGCGGTGTTGATGCTGGCGAGGTTGTATTCGGTGTAGTGCATCTTCACCTTGCCGTCGGCGTTGAGCTCCATCAGTTCGACAAGCTCGGTAAAATTGCCGACCAGGCTACCGCCGATGTTGATCTCCTCGATGACGAGATGGGCAGTCGGCACATTGATATTGCCGCCATAGCCGACGACGAACAGTTGCCCGCCCTTGCGCACCATCTTCCAGCAGATGTTCTCGACCCCGAGTTCACCGACGAAATCGATGACCACATGGGCGCCGCCGCCGGTGATTTGGCTGACCTCCTCGACGATGTTCGGCCCACCATCGAGGACGAAGTCCGCGCCGAGATCCTTGGCCAGCACCCGTGCTGCCGGCTCGCGATCAACGGCGATGATGCGGCAACCCGAAATCGCATGCAGCGACTGCAGCGCGATGTGGCCGAGCCCGCCTATGCCGAGCAGGACGCAGTAACTCCCTGGCCTTAGCAGCTTGGCCGCCCGCTTGGCGGCGCGGTAGGCGGTGATGCCGGCGTCAGCCAAGGGCGCCACTTCGATCGGCGTGACATTGGCGTTCAGCTTGATCAGCGAGCGCTCGCTGGTGATGAAATATTCGGCGAAGCCGCCATTCATGCCAAGGCCGGGAAACTGGCCGTTGTCGCAGTACATGTCCTCGCCATGCCGGCAGTTGAGGCAGATCCCGCACGAGCGGAAGGGATGGCAGATCACGGCGTCGCCGCGCGTGACCGACTTGACGCCGCTGCCAACTTCCTCGACCCAGCCAGCATTCTCGTGACCCATGATGTAGGGCAACAGCGTGCCTTCGGGATCCATGGTCGGCTTCCACACACCCTCGATGATATGCAGGTCGGTGCGGCAAAGGCCGGCAGCACCGACCCGCACGATCACTTCGTCGGGGGCGGTGATTGTCGGCGCCTTGACCTCTTCGATCCTGAGCTGGACATTCATTTGCGGATCGTATTCGTACAGTCTGGCAGCTTTCATCGTCGTATCCTTTCAACGTCGAGATTTGTTCGGATCGCTTTCGGATTGCTTAGGCGCGGCCGAGCTTTTCGGAGCCGCCGCCGCGAGCCGGTCCGGCCGTCGGATCCTCGTCCTCGGCGAGATGGCCAATCAGCGTTTCCGTGGTAAGGATCAGCGTGGCCACCGAAGCCGCATTGGCGAGTGCTGTGTAGGTGACACGAACCGGATCGATGATCCCTGCCTCGAACATGTTTTGATAGCTGCCGGCAGACGCGTTGTAGCCGTAGCCGCCGTTGATGCGCGTAACTTCCGCCACAACTGCTTCGGGATCGGCGCCGGCATTGGCGGCGATGCGCCAGAGCGGCCGCGACAGCACCGACCGCACCAGGCGCACGCCTTCGGCGACATCGCCGTCGACGCCGGCCGACACCTTGTCGAGCAGCGGCGCGATCTGGGCAAGCGCCGAGCCGCCGCCGGCGACCACGCCCTCTTCGGATGCGGCGCGTACCGCATTCAGCGAATCCTCGATGAGCTGAATGGTTCGCTTCTGCTCGACGGGTGTGACACCGCCGGCATAAAGGATCGCGGTACCGCCAGAAAGCTTGGCCAGGCGTTCGCGCAGCTTGTCCTGATCGATGTTCGGCGGCGAAGCTTCATACTGCCGCTGTACCTGGGCGCGCCGCGATGCGATTGCCGCATGGTCGCCACCACCGCAAATGATCGAGGTGTAGGACGAACTGGTCTTCACCCGGTCAGCCTGTCCGAGATCGTCGGCGGTGATGTTCTCCAGCCGGCCGCCAAGATCGCGCGCGATTACCTTGCCGCCGGTGATGATCGCCAGATCCTCCATCATCGCCTTGCGCCAATGGCCATATTCCGGCGGGTGGACCACGAGGTATTTTCCCGGTCCTTGCTTGCCGAGTAGCGTCACCACAACTTCCGGCGACATTTCCTCGGACACGATCAGCAGCGGTCGACCATCCTCGTCGGCAATGCGGCGAGCCGCATCCAGCGCCTCAGGCTCCTTGATCTTGAGATCGGTCATCAGAATGTAAGGCCGTTCGAGAACCGCCTCCATCTTCTCCTGGTCAGTCACCATGTGATGCGAGAGATAGCCGCGATCGAAGGACATGCCCTCGACCACATCGAGCGTGGTCTCGGTGGTGACGCTGAAGTCCGTGGTGATGACACCTTCGGCTCCCACGCGCTGATGGGCTTCCGCCACCAGCGCGCCAAGCTTGGTATCGGTCGCCGCAATGTTGGCGACCGAAGCCAGGATGCTGTTGCCCTTTGCCGGCTTGGCCGAGGCCTTGAGCGCGGCCACCACCGCCGCCACCGCAAGGTCTATGCCCTTGCACAGATCGACGGATTTCACACCGCGTTCATTCGCCTCCACACCGCCCTGGATGAGAGCGTTGGCGAGCACGATGGCAGTCGTGGTACCGTCGCCAGCGACCTCATTAGTCTGCATCGAGACCTCGCGGACCACTTGCGCGCCCATGTTTTCGAAACGGTCGTGCAATTCGATCTCGGAGGCGATGCTGACACCGTCACGGGTCACCATCGGCGTGCCGATCGGCCGGTCGATCATGGCGTTCATGCCTTTGGGGCCGAGCGTCGGCTCGACGGCAGCGGCCAGCCGAAAGACGCCACGGGCCAGAGCACGGCGGGCCTCGGAATTGTGAAGCATTATTTTGGGCATGATTCCTCCTTCCGCCTTACGGGCGGGTTGTTGGTTAGGGGCCTCGTGCGAGGGAGGCCGTTGTTTCAGCTCTGCTTCAGGCGGTCGGCGCGGCTCGTGCCGGCACGCGGTCCATGATGAAATCGACCAGCGTCGGTTCGCCGTCGACCACATCCAGTTCCTTGTATCTCGTCTGCTTGAGTCCACGGCACAGCGCGCCGTTGAACTCCATGTTGACGCGCACACCGCGCAGATCGGCGAGATGGGCCCCGAGTGCGGCGGGCGGAATGCGTTGCCCTTCCCATGTCACGAAGACAGGGTCATCCGCGCGGCGGTCGGGGTAGCGCTCGAGCAAAGCCGCCCTGTACCTCGGCTTCTGGTTGGCCGCCTCGCCCGGGTCGAACCGGGCGACGTCGTATGCCGGCAGGTCCATGGCGAGGATTTCCCGATCTGTCAGACCGTGCTGCCTGAGGCCGCGCAAGACTGCCTCTTGGCGGCGCTTGAATGCCTTCATCCTGAAGGTTTCGCGCAAAGCGCCGAGATCCTGATCCTCGGCAAGCTCGGCGAATATGTCGCCGAATGTCTTGCCGGCTTCCATGCCACGATTGACCTCTTCCGCGAACATGTGATCGTGCAGCTTGACACGATAGGCTGGTGACCACGATAGCTGGTCGAGCGCCTTGCGGACGCCGTCCAGCATGAGGAACGCGAAGTTGGGCGAGCACCAGTAGGTCGGCAGGCGGAAGTCTATTTCCACGCTGCCGTCGCTCGTCATCGCGGCCCGCTCAACGAAGCCCATCTCGGTAATCGGTTCGTCGAGTTCGGGGTCGTTAACCTCACCAAGGCACCGCCAGAGTTCGTTCTCGCGGTTGCCGGAAACGCTGGCGGTTGCCATGGCCCCTACTCCGCCGCGATGCTGAAGGGCGAGCCGGCGAGCGCCTTCTTCTTGGCTTCGACGTCGATGTTGTAGAGGCGCGCGGCATTGAGGCCGAGGATCTTCTCCTTGATCTCGTCGGTCAGTTGCACACCGCGTTCAGCGGCGATGTCCTCGGGGATCTGGTAGGCCCAGAATTTCTCGACCAGCCAGCGCGGCGTCCAGATCGCATAGTCGGAACCGAACAGGATTTTCTCCGGCCCGATCCAGAACAGCAGTTCGGCGATAACCTCACCAAAGTAGCGCGGGCGGGAATGGACGAAAGGCAGCGCTACGGCCAGGCCGCCATAGACGTTGGTTTCCTGCGTCGCAATCCAGCAGAAATCGTCCAGACGCGGCAGGCCGCAATGCTCGATGATCCAGTTGAGGCCCTGGAAATCCGTCGCCGCGTAGTCGACGTCATGCACGTCGAAGGCGTCCTTGCTGAGCGGGATGATCGTCGGGCCCTTGTGGACGTGGATGTTCTTGATGCCGAGCTTGTCGCAAAGTTCGAAACATTTGTAGGCATCGGGATCGGTGAGCTTCCAGCCCTTGGAGGCGCCGTTCCATTCGGCCGTGTACATCTTCACGCCCTTGACGTCATAAGTCTCCTTGAGGAAGTGGATGTACTCGAGCGCCTTCTCGCCGTCGCGCGGGTCGAAGGCGCCGTTGACGATGAAACGCTCCGGATAGCGCTTGGCCACCTCGGCATTGCGCTCGATCGTGTTGAAGCCGTTCTTGTAGAAGTCCTTGAGATAGGTCGACTGGACGATCGCCACATCATCAGGACCATCGATGAACAGGTCGCGATAGAGATCGTCGGCGCTGTACTTCTCGAACTTGCTCTTCTCCCACAGCTGATCCTTGGGGCTCAGCCCGGTGTGATAGGCGTAGAAGCAGTCGATGAACTGCTTGCCGTGAATATTCTTCTGGTTCTCCGGGCTGCCGTCCCAGAAATGGGTGTGGCCATCGACCACGAAAATATCCTTGCCTTCCGGTGTCCTAAACATTCTTCCCTCCGCGAGATGGGGTGTTGATCGGTTCGGCGTGCCGCAACCAGGGCGGCGCGCCCGATTTTTTTGGCGGCTATTCGATGTATTCGAACATCTCGTCCATGTTGCCGAACAGGATCACGGTGTTGTCGTCGACGCGAACCATGCGGCCGTAGTGGGTGGAGGTGTTGACCTCGAAGGTCTCGGCTGAAATCTCGCGGCCGAGATATTCTCCGATCGCGTCCATCTTGAAGATCAGCTTGCCATCGCCGTCGATGCGGATCAGCGCCGGCTGGTAGGTGATGGTCACCCCCGGCTTCTGGCCCATGAATTCGGCGATGGCCCTGGCCTCGACCGAGTCATTCATGGTGACGCCGCACTGATGCGAAATCGTCTGTTCGAAGGTGATGTCCTTCATCTCCTTGAAGATGTTGGAATGCGTTGCGTCGCGTGCTGCTAGTGACATGACATCTCTCCCTGTGTCAGCGCTTGAGGCCGAGTTCGCCGAGGATCTGGCCAATCCGTTCCTCGGATTTGGCGCGGACATCCGCGAACGCGACCGGCTTGGAATGCGGCATCGACCAGATCGGCTGCAGGGCGGTGGCTGCCTTGTCGGCGAGCGCGCCGTGTTTCTTGACCCAGCCCTGGAAGAGCTTCTTGTTCGCCACGCCGTGTTTCTCGTCGTTGGCGAGCATGTGCATGAGGTCGATCGTGTTGGCGAGGTTTCGCTCGTAGTCGGCCTCGGCTGCCGAGATCACTGCAGGCGTGATGAAGTCATGGTTGGCGGCGGCGATCTGCATCAAGAAGCCGGAGCGGAATGCTTCCCCGACCAGCGGCTCGAAGACGATGTTGATGGCGAAATACTGTTCGAGGTAGTCGGTCGCGCCCATGATGGTTTCGATCGCTTCGCGGGTGCCTTGCCAGTTGTTGTCTTGGAGCCAGGTCTTCTTGCCGAGCTCGTCGTCCCAGCCGGGAAGGTCCATGCCGATCTCGGCAAGGTAGAGAGTGATGTCCTGCGCAAGCCGCAGCTTGTAGGACGAGTTGGTCAGCGTCGCGTTGTTGATCATCTGGGTGTAGCCATAGCGCTGCGCCTGCATCAGCGAGGTGCCGAGCCCGAATTCGGCATGCTTCCACGCGCCGAGCTGCGCCTGCAGGATCTTGACCCAAGCCTTGTCAAAGGTCTTGGGCGCGCCGGACTTGCGGGCATTGTTGATGACGCTCTGCACCATCGTCTCGATCTTCGACTGGCGCTGGTAGTGCGTGCGCTCCCATTCCTGATCGGGGGCGCGGAAGGCATGCCAGTTGGAGCTCTGAGCGGCGGTGTTCTGCTTGACGTAGGCGCCCTTGCCGTCGGCGAAGGAGATGATCCAGTCCTGGATCAGGTAACGCTCCGGGTCAGGCTGCACGTCGACCGTCATGTCCTCGTAGTGGGTGGCACGCTGGCCCTTCGGGTTGAAATACCGGTACTTCCGGCTGTCGGAGTCGGCAAAGATCGCCGCGCCGGCGGCTCCGGATCCGACTGAACTCGAGGTAGCTGGCATAGTCTTCACTCCCTTGTTGCAGTTGTGGTTACAGTTGCGTGGCCGCCCTCTCAGTGGGCCGGCGTTGCACCTGCCGATGTGGTGAACTTGTCGAAGAAGATCCGCTCCGTCTCGAACCCATTCATGAACAGAACCGGCTGAAGCGCATCGATCATCGGCGGCGGGCCACAGGCATGGACATCGCCCTGCCCGTCGACCGCCAGTTGCTTGAGCTTGGCGTCGACACTCTGATGCACGAAACCGCGCTCGCCTTGCCATTCGGCATCATCAGTCGCGTGCGACAGCACGGGAATGAAGGTGACGTCGGAATGGTTACCGATCAGCTCGGCGATCCTGTCGAGATAGAACAGGTCGTTGCGGGTGCGGGCGCCGTAGAAGAAATAGACCGGACGTTTCTCGCCGCTCTTCAGATGGTCGTTGAGGATCGACCAGATCGGCGACATGCCCGATCCGGCCCCGACCAGGATCAGGGGTCCTTGCCGTTCGTCCCGGCGGAAACAGGTTCCATAAGGTCCGACGACGGTGACCTCGGCTCCGACCTTGATGCCTCCGGAATCGAGTTCTCCGGAGAACTTTCCCTCAGGGTATTTTTTGATGATGAAGCAGAGTTTTTGGGTTTGGTCCGGCGTATTTGCCATGGAGAACGAGCGCGTAATCGTCTCCCCTTTTTGCGTGGTAACCGTGATGTCGACATATTGCCCCGCCCAGAACTTTATCGGCGAGCCGAGTCCGATCTCGATGCCGCGAATGTCGTGGGTCAGGTGCTCGATCCGGGCAATCCGGCCCTTGAACGTCTTCACGGCGATCGCTTTCGCCAAAATCTCCTCGTCGTAGTTGAGAAGCTCGACTTCCAGATCGGAGTAGGCGATACAGCGGCACAAAAGGACGTGGCCGCTCTCCTTCTCCATGTCGTTCAGCGCGAAGGTCGAGTATTTGAGCATGTCGACTTCGCCTTCGAGCAATACGCTTTTGCAGGCGGAGCATTGCCCTTCCTTGCAACCGTGCGGCAGCGCGATGCCCTGGCGGAACGCGGCGTTGAGCACCGTTTCGCCATGCTCGACGTCGAATTCGACGCCGACCGGGCTGAGCCTGACCGTGTGGGTTTCCGACATACGGACCTCCAGTAAGACAAGGGGCGGGACGAACCCGCCCCCTTTGGCCTGATCAGTTGCAGGGATTGATGGTGAAGCCGGCCCGGTATTCCGCCAGGTGCTTCTCACGATCCGCGGGCGACATGGCACGCAGCGCGTTGAGCGGCGACCCGAGCTTGTTGCCGCGCACGTCGTCCAGCGTCCACATCTCCTTGTCGTCGAAGCGCATATGCGGCTGCGGGACGAGCGTCTTGCCGTCGGAGCGGACGAAGTTCAGGTCCTTGATCGCATCGGCCAGATCCCAGCCGTCATAGAGCGTCTCCCACTCGCGCTTGCCGCTGAAGCGGCCCATCGCGGGCGTCGGCCGGCCCTGATACTCGTCGGCGAACGCCACGGTGGCAGTCCACTTGTCGAGTTCGTGGGCGAAGGTGTGCAGCTGGCCGTCGATCTCGCCGACAACCATATCCTCACGGATCAGGCAGGGAACGAGGCAGGACCAGCAGCGGTGCGGATAGACGTAACCGACGTCGCTGTTGAACAGCAGCACCTTCTCGCCCTTGTGGCTGAGCTTGGCGTACCATTTCCAGAAGTCGCCGAATTCGGCGTACCAGCCCGGATACTTGTGCTCGAACCACTCGAAGTCCTTGTCGGTCTGGGCTTCGATGCGCCAGAAGTTGACCGGCCAGCCGACCGCGAAGAACTGTCCGACCTTGTGGACGTAATTCTTCTTGGTAATGCGTTCCCAGGCCGCTTGGACGTCGTCGTGATGGACCTTGATGCCGTATTTCTCGAGCGGCAGCATGTAGGTGCGGTAGTAGTCCTCGTAGATCCAGCGGTGCCACATTTCCGCGTAGGACTCCTTGTTCTTGTCGCGGTTGGTAGTGCCGTATTCGATGAAGGTGCCGATGGCCGCGTCGACGATCGCGTGGTTCTGCCAGAAGGCGTAGCGAAGGTCGCGCTCGAGCAAGAGGTGATTTTCCGGCTCCTTGAGCGCCGCCATCAGCAGCGAATGGCCATTGCCGATATGCCGGCTCTCATCGGACTGCACCGACAGGAAGACGGTGGGCAGCGCATAGTCACCATTGCGGGCGGCTTCCGATGGCATGGCGACGAACAGCGTGTTGGTGAAGGCGGTCTCGGCGACCACGGTCAGGTACATGCAGGCGGCGGTCATCGTGTCGCCGGTGATGAAGCCTTCCGCGAACTGCCGGCCGATGGTCGTGGCATAGCATTTTCCGAAGGCTTCCTCCGTAATGTCGAAGCCGGCCGGATCGATGTAGTTCTCCATGTACCATTTCTTCAGGTTCATCTGGATCGTCGAGTGACGGAACTCGTCGATCATCTGCATGGTAAAGCCGGTCCGGAGTTCCTCGCCGGGCGCGATGCGGGCGACCATCGCCATCGAGCGAGCGGCGGAGATTTCCGGGAAGGGAATGATGGCCAGGAAGAGCTTCATCCATTCGACCCACCGCGGCTCGACGTTGCGGAACATGTCACCGCGCAACGCCGCATCGAGCGCGCCATATACGCGGTTGTCCTTCTCTTCCTGCATGGGGAAATAGGACCGCAGGACCTGCTTCATCGGGTCTCGCGGCGTCTTGTTGATCTTATAGTCTGTCGGAAACGTCATCGCTTCCTGGACGTAGGAAGGATTCCAGCCGAGATCGGCAATCTTCTTGGTTGCCTCGCCCACGGAGATTCCGCGTTGCGAGGTAATCTTGTTGAGCGTCAGAGACGTCATGGTCATAAGCCTCCACCAGGTTTGAGCCGCAGGTTCCTTGACCCCCGGCATGAAGCGGCGCACAGCGCCGCAAGTGAGAGTGCGAACGGCACGACAAAGGGCTGCGCATACAGGCGCGACTCATGGTTCGGCCGTTCAAGTGGATCGCGGCAAAGGTTCTAGAGGCGTCTGGCAGGGATCCCCGGCGCCAATCGCATTTGCGATGGGGCGTATCGAAGCGGACGCGACTGGTCCCTGCTTCCTCCGTTCCTTCGTTCTTTTGGCACCGCGTCAAAAAGCGCGATGGGCTTCTTATGGAAGTGTACAAAGCAAGCGCCGTGCCAATTTGAAAACAGCACCCATGGCTGGCGCTCAAAACAAAATCGCCGCTCTTTCGGCATATGAGCTGATAGCCAACTGTAACGTTCTTTTACAGTTGTAACGTACGCCTGTAATATTTAGCATCTATTCGCAATTGCAACATATTTAGTTAGCAAGTGCAGCAAATCCGACAACAAATATTATCTATTCAATTGTTACCCTTTCTCTACTATTTGACGGCGATGGCCCATGGACGGGCGACGCGCCGGAGAGAGAACATGCCGAACAACAAAGACAGCCGAGGGCCGCACGAGCCGATGTCCAGCCAGGCCGATGGCGTCACCGGCGATCTTGTCAGGCTGATGTCCCGCGATCTGGTCTTTGTCATGCGCTTCATGGGCGAGAGCCAACATCGCCTCCAGAGCCACTTCCAGGATTTCATCCGGGCCGAGCTTGCCGCCGGCGGCGTCACCACGGAAACCCATCCGATGATCCATCTGTTCATCGAGAACCATGCGATCCTCTTGCGCGACTTCGTGTTTTCCGGCGTTTCGCTGTCGCGCCAGTTCCGCGTCGACGAGATCGAACGCCTCACCGGCGATACGACATCGATGATCCGCGTCGACATCTGGGACCAGCTCAAAAGCCACATTGAAACGGCTGAAAAACAATTCCATTCGCAGGCCGGTACATTGCCCAAATTGCTGTCGGCTTTCGAAAAACCACCCGGACCGATGGCTGGGAGCGAAAAATGACGGGAAGATCCGATGGGCAAACTGCCAAGCGTGACGCGCTACTCGCCCGCCGGCTCGATCTTGTTGCCAACGTCTCCGCGCTGACTGCCGAGGCGCTACGGCTCAATCAGAAACGCGCCGGTGTCGAGATGGATATGCTGCGCCTGGAACTCGAAATCGGCAGGAGCGGCGGCAGCGCGCAACTGGTGCAGGACTTGCATGAAGCGGAGGAGAGAGCCGCGGCAATCATGCTCGCATGTGCGGCGTGCGAGGAGCGCATCGTCGCCGCGGAAGCCGACGTCGAGGACGTCGACCGCAGCCTCGCGGCGACGGTGGGTAACTGACGAAGGAATGGTCATGAACCAGCACGCGATAGAGAACCTGACCTTGTTCGACCTGCTTGCGCGAAGCTGGCGTCGCCCGTCGGCGATCGCCGACCTGCGCTTCAGCGCCGATGGCTCGACCGTCGCCTTCACGTGCGTGGATGGAACGGTCGCAATAGCCACGGTCGCGGACCAGGAGCCGCCGGAGTCGCGGATCAGAGTGAGCGGCGATCTCGGCCAGACGACGATCCGCCCAAGGGAAAAGTTACCAGCGCCATTGATTGCCACTGCTGCATTAGGAGATGGCGATATCCCGCTCGCCAGCTACCTTCGGTCCAGCTTCCTCGTCGGAACAGCGGCCGGCGAGGCGGTGCATCTGACCGCGGACGGCAGCGTGATGGAGACGCTGGTCAAGATCGACGGACCGATCGTCGCTATCGACCACAGCCCCCAGACGGCAATGACCGCCGTCAGCAACGGGCAGGATGTCTTCCTGTCACGCGGCCACGGCGACGCGTTGAGACTGCGACATGGTGCGGCACCGTCCACGGACGCGCTTGCCTTTTCGCCGGGTGGACGGCGCCTCGCTTATGGTCTGGAGGACGGATTATCGATTTGGATTGTCGAAGGCGACGCGACCTTGATAAGCGATATCAGTTTTTCAGCGCGCCCCGTGTCGATCCGCTGGAGTGGCGACGGCACCTGGCTGGCCTGCGGGCTCGAAACCGGAGGCTTTGCTTTGGTCAGCATGACCGATGGCCGAGCTGACATCGTCGAGGGATTTCCATCGCCGGTCCGGACAGTATGCTGGAGCCTGCCGGAAAATGCGCTGTTCACATCGGGCGCATTCCGGATCGCCGGCTGGTCAATGACCGCCCCGCCGCTTCACGGCGATGCCTCCGGCGCGTTGGAGACTGGCCGCGCCGGGCTGGTGCCGGTCGAAACGGTGGCTGCGCACCCGGAAAAGAAACTGATTGCAGCCGGCTATACCAATGGCCGGATCACCATAGCCCAGATCGGCGCGCGGGACGAACTGCTGGTCAGACCCTTGGGCGGTGAGATCGCGGCGCTTGCCTGGTCGGGCGACGGACGGCACCTGGCGGTAGGTTCGGTAGACGGCACCGCCGCGATCGTCACTTTTCCCGCGCAGATGTTCAAATAGTGGTTGCGTGCAACAGGAGGAAAAGATGCAAACGGAACCCACACCCGAGGACGAGAGCAAGGACGAATTTTTCGAACGGCTCGCCAACCTGTCGGAAGAAATGGTGGCCAAGCACGGCAAGGATTTCAGTATGGGCGCATTGGTGCTCGCCGCCCGCTGGATCGCCGAAAACCGCGTCGGCCATTTGAAAACGAACTAGGGTTCGGATCGCAGGCAGGTGCTTCATAGAACGGCAAGGCGTTCGAAGGAACTAACACTGCGACACGCTCTTGAATCGCCAGGCGCTTCCGCCGCCTGGGTCCGGATGTCGATTGCTAGGGCGTCACCCGCTTTGCTGCGCATGAAAGATCAGTAGCGCGGCATACAGCGGATCGTGGATACACCGACGAAGATCGGTTGGGGTGGCCAGTCGACAGATGTCGACGACAAGATCGCCACGTCCCTCACCGCCCCTGGGAAAGCTCTTGCGATTCACGCGCAAAGAAGCGGCTTTAAATCAAATCAATCTCGCGATCAGACTTTTCATGAGGGGAATTCGCTGGCGGGCGACGATCCTATTCATGGCCAGCTCAATCGTGCCGCTGTCGGTCTCCAGCAGTTCGATCAACGGCACGGCCGATAGCAGTGGTGTCGGCGTAAGGCTGCGGAGATTGGCGTCTAGCGCCGTTGTTGCTCCGGCTACCAGCCCAAAGTGATTATCTGGGACAGCTCGGCGATGTCGCCATAGATCATCGAACCCTTGACGAGAAAACACTTGTCACCGAGGACTTCGAAGAGCGAGCTTGACGCGGTGCAAACCGGCAGGTTCTTCGAATTGGCGTACGTCCCGAGGGGCGCGGTTTCGACCTTACGGTCCGCGGCTTCGGCATAGCCGACGCTGATCGCGAGGATAGCGATAGCAATGAGAGTCGTCTTGCTCATATTTAGCCCCTAGAGCCAGCGGGCTTCTTGGGCAGCAAAACCGGGCTGCCGTCCCTGGCCTTGCCATGGTCGCGCTATGCATCAAAGTAGCACCGGCCCATATGGGCTTCATCCATCGATTGGATGAAGCGGGCTCATCTATATTAGCCAACGCTTGACGATGCCGCTTGCCGCTCCAAAATCTTCTGCATGGCGCGGGGAATTGGCATTGGTGACGGGGTGGTGATAACGGGCACGGCGCGAAGGCGGGGTCACCGAGGATCGCGTCCGCGTCGCCATTCCGGGCGAAGCCACTGGATGCCCGGGCAGAGGTCCGATCGGCCGATCAAGCCCGACGCAGAGCAATTTTTAGGGTGCCCCATATGCGGCCAGGACTTCGACATGCGCGATCTTGGCCACTACTCCCCGGACCACCAGCCGCTATCCTATGGAGATACATAGGAGGCCTTGCACATGGCAAACCACCAGGTCCGAAGCACTATCACACACATTGGGACGCTGACGTCGCGCCCGCAGGCATTTCTGATCTTTTTTACCTATGCCGGCCTCTGGCTAATTTTCGATCGGGATAGCCTCGATTGGCACGCCGTTGCGACACTGGCGACGTGGGCGATGACGCTGTTCATCCAGCGCGCCGAGCATCGCGATACGCAGGCGCTGCACGCCAAACTGGACGAACTGCTTCGCGCGGCCAGTGAGGCCGACAGCGAGACCGCGACGGTCGACAAGAAAGAACCAGAGGAAATCGAGGTCCAACGCGAGTGGGAACAGCAAGGCGATTCACCAAAGCGAACACGATGAATACCGATCGGCAGGTCACGCAGCATCGTTATCGGTCGCAACCAAATAATACCGGAAGTGATTGCGGATGTGCTCGTTGAAATTTTGGCCCTTGGCAAACGCGGCTTTGAACTCGGCGAAGGTCTTCGCCGGCACATCCTCAACTCGTGCCGTTTGTTGCTGGCGACGATCCATACCGAGATCTCGATAGCTGGAGGCAACCGAGGGCGCACTCAACTCCATTGCTGGTGAAATAAAATCGGCCGATCGGACCTCATTCAGATCGTGCTGCGCGAGTGGCTTGACACCAATGCTTATTTGCCGGTGCGGTCGATCGACGAGGAAAGCGAGACGGACAGCAGCGCGTAGGCTGGGATGCGACCGGTACGTAGAAGACCCGCCGCTATATTAGCGAAGCGACGGGCTTCCACCGCATTCCCCCACACCTGACCATGCAATTGCGGTGCCAGATGTATTGACCCATTGCGGGGCCCCTTATGGCTTCTACACAGCGGAATTATCGCCACGTACTTCGTTCGCATGTTTCAATTCCATTAGCTTGAGCGCATCTATTCGCCAGCCAGGCGAGCACCCCAAAGGCTCGCTGGTCAGGCCCAGCGGCCTCCAGCTGCCAGTCCCCCTCGCAACCAAGCCGCTGGGCCGTCCCCGCTGACCCCATCGCCGCCGGCCGGCGCTCTACAGGCAATTTACCCCGACGCCCCCCAAGTGGCGCCGGCCGCAAGCGACTGACAATCGCTCACCAAATCAAAGCGGGGCTGTAGGTTGCGGACCTTTCCCCTGAACGCGTCCTTCAGCCGCCGTTAGCAGGTGCTGCCGGAGCGGGCGCGGCTGGGGCAGGTGCGGCTGGGGCAGGTGCGGCCGGCTCTGCCGGAGCGGGCGCGGCTGGCGCTTCGACCTTGGGCGCTTCGACCGTGGGTGCATCAACCTTGGGCGCTTCAATCTTTACATCGAGGTCCTTTCCGTCGCCCCCGCCCGGGATGTTGATAACGCCGGTGAACAACAGCAGGATCACGATTGCGATAATTGCGAGAACGACGGCGACAGCAGTGCCGCCGCCATTTCCGCCTGAGTTAACAACCGTTGGACCGTCAGCCATGGCCACCTCTCCTATCTCTGAATTATCACTGGTCGGCAAATGGGACCGGCGGTACTTAGTTCCGCCGCAGGGCTATGGTCCCACATGCGGTAAGACTGAAGTCGTTGCGTCATAGACAGAGGGCTGAGAGCCGGCAACCAAGACCTTACCAATGCATTTGGATTGAGCCGCCGAGCAAAGTCCCTTCATCGGTGGCTCACCGGGTGCTCGCTGTTTGTCCCCCATCGGCGGGCACCCTAACAGGGGAAAGAACTGTGACCCTTATCCAGAGCAGACAGAATGTCGATGAGGTCGCAAGCCGACCCGCAAATGACAATCAAACTCCTAACCCAACAGATTTCTCGGTGGTTGATCTCATTTCGTCGAGCGACGATGAGGTCGCTGCCATTGTCAGGCGAGCAGAGAACCTGGCCCTTGCCGTTATTATAGTAATGGCGATCTTCCTGATCCTTGCACCGGTGGTCTTCATTGCCATGAGGTATGGGATCTGAGATGTCCCGCTTTAGCCCTCGTCCCAGAAATCCTGCAGCGAAGCGTGCCGAAGTTCGTCCTCGCCCCTGAGATACTTCACACGGACTTTGATTCCTGGTTTGACCCACTGCGTCGCCGGCCGCTTTGGCATGTCCTTGGGCCGTGGCCCAGCATGTTCCTGGGCGCGCTTCCAAAGCCGCTCCCGACGCCAAGGGGGGAGCGTGCTGAAGGTAAAGCCCATCGAAGCAAATAACGTCGGAAGAGAAAGCCTCGGAGGCATAGAGGAGCGCCGCTATCGGCAGGCCCGGCCAACTTCCGCGATCACGCCATAATCAATCTGGCGAACTTCTTCCTTCGTTGCGAACCCCAACGCCGCTTGGCCGGCGCCAATCTAGGCAACCCCACCTCCCCCGCTCCCAGCGGCGCTGGCCATCTTTTCGCTAATGCATATCGCGCAAAAGTGCGCAGCGGTTTTGCGATAACGACATGCATAAAAACAAGAACCTAAAGCGCGTCGCAAACGCCACGCGCTTTAGGGTAACTACATCGGTTACGCCATCACGCCACCACGACCGGTTTTCGGTGCCGTCATCCAGGGTATAGCTGCAGAGACGTCCTCGAGGATCTTGGCCGATCTGGCGAAGCCGGCGAAAGCCTCGCGTGCAACTGAAATGGGGACTTGGCCATCATAGGCGCGCTGGCAAGCTCGGAGCGCCGTGTCAAAGATTGGCCCTCTGCGATTCTTCGGCCATTCCTGCAGGAACTCGAAAGCATCAGCCAAGCATTCGATTTCCTCCACCGTGAACTCCCGTTTCCTGACGAAAACAGGCCGGGCGAAAGTCCTGTCGTTCATTACAACCTCCATTCAACTGAACGATTGTTTGAGCTTCCACGAGAGCCGTGAGCGACGGCTGCGGGAAAATATGTGAAGAGCACTTTTTGCTGTCAAGGAAGGACCAATTCTTAACTGAAGCAAAACTCATCGCAGGACCGAGACCGCATGCGGAATGTCGCTGTGTACCGCTGCAACCTGCAGCCGAGGGCGCTTTGAACTCCATTGCTCCCGATGAAAACCGAACACTCGCAAAGACCGCCCGGCGGCACCATAGGCGGCCCGGAAAGACCGTGACAACAGCAGAAAGCCCGCGCCCTCGGGGAGAGGACGCGGGCTAATCGGGGCCACCGATCTCGCAGCATTTGTATGGGGGACAATACTACGCTGCTGGCACTAAACTTTCGTCGCAGGACAGTGTTCCATCCTCAACGGAAAAAAACCGCAGGTTTGTGTTCGCCGCTATAGAAACTCCTCCCAACGAAGGACCGCGTACACTGCCCCGCCCACCATCGAGAGTACAGAAAGAACCAGGAGCAAGGCGACCGGGTATGGCTCGCTGACGACGGCGTCAGCTTCGTCCTGTTTCTCGTTCAAATTCTCGTTTCGATCGCCCTTCCTGATGACGCTGCGACCAAGCCCAGTTTTGCCCTGGGTCTCTGTCGAAATCTTGGTGGCGATATCCCATGCGATCACCGGATCATCGGGCAGATGCCTGTGAAGCCATTCAGGGAGACTGCGACCAGTGTTCTTGTCCATTTCGCGAACAAGTCTTCTGCTTTGAACTATGTCCAACTTGCTAATGTAATTTTAGCTTTCGGCAGTTTTTAAGGCAAGATGGCCCGGTCCGACCATTTTCGGCTGCTTTCGGTTTCAAGGCTCAGTAGCAACGCCCTGGTCCTTTGACCGCTTCAGCAGCGCACGCGACGCCTGCACCAAGCGTTGTGACAGGGCCAGTGTGTAGCGAAGGTCCTCAACCAGCGCCCTTCCGTGTTCGACGGTCCGCCGAACGCGCGTCGCACGGATCTTGTTGGTTTCCCAAATAGATTCTTCCACGTTTTCTGACTTTCCAAGGCTGCGTCTGCGACGGAGCGTTGGCCTTCGATTTTACATTATCTGCGTAAGAACATGCTGTGCTGATTACAACAAGTTCTAGCACAGACAAAAAAAGCCCGCCGTACCTGCAGGTGCGACGGGGCGATCAAGCGGTCACCAAGCACGGGTTGCTGGGATGTGCCCGGTGCGCGCGGACCGGGAAAAACCTACGCGCGCCGGCTGCCCGGCGTCTACCAACCGGCGGTTGGAAGAGATTTGTCAGCAGCGAGGCGCGGATCTTTCAATCTCCACCCCCTACCAGGACGTCGCGTGGGCCGAACAAAGGAACCCGCACCTCTGCTGGAACAAAGACACGAGCCCTATTCGGCGCGCCCCATGGCTCAGTACGGCGCGCCTGGGTGCGGACTGTTCCAACAGGCTCCGATAGCTTCCGCCCGGTCAATTCGCCTGGAACAAAACTTTTTAGAGGTGGTTTTCCCCGTGAAGGGACGGACTTTTCGAAGGAGATGTCTCGTGAAAAAAGTTCTGATCACCAGTATGCTGGCCATCGGCGTTGGCTGTGGTGCAGCATTCGCTCAGGAACAGCAGCCGGCCCAAAGCCAGTCGGGCGCCGATTGCCCGGCCGGCACGGCCGGTTGCCCGGAAGGTACGATGGGCGAACAGTCCCAAGGTAAGGCCGGCGTCACCACCGAGGAGCAGGCTCAAGGCAAGGCGAAGATGCAGATCGATGAGCAAGCCCAGGGCAAAGCCGGCGTAACCACCGAGCAGCAG
>NZ_JBVVPW010000011.1:116216-121307 GCF_055811385.1 Mesorhizobium sp. WSM4849 | reverse complement strand
ACCCAAGGCGAGGCTGGCGCCACAACCGACCAACAGGCGCAGGACAAGGCCAAGGTCCAGACCGAGCAGCAGACCCAAGGCGAGGCTGGCGCCACAACCGACCAACAGGCGCAGGACAAGGCCAAGGTCCAGACCGAGCAGCAGACCCAGGGCGAGGCCGGTGCCACTACCGAGCAGCAGACTCAGGGCACGACCTCTACCCAGCCACAGGATGAGACTTCGACCGGCGCTATCAGCAATGTGACCGTTGAACAGAAAACGGAAATCACCCAAATCCTCAAGCAGGAAAAGGTCGAACCGGTTGCCAGCGTCGATTTTGACATCTCAGTGGGTGTCGAGGTCCCGCGGCAGAAGGTCAGATTGCGTCGTCTGCCACCGCGAATCATCGAGATCGTCCCAGCTTACGAATCCTACGAGTATTTCGTATTGGCTGATGGCCGAATCGTCATCGTCGACCCGGATACGCTCACGATCGTGCTTATCCTGACCTAAACGCCCCTGCTCGGCGTGAAGGGTCCGCCGCAGCCAAGGCGGGCCCCTCAACATGCTCGGACAGCAATCTCCTGCGTCCTCCAGCCGATACCCTCATGGCCCCTCGACGAGTGCCCTTCATGTTCGAAAAGGGGCCGGAGATTAGGACTTCAGTCTGCCCGCTAGCCGACCATTGGCTGGCGCAAGCAGTGCTTTGGTCCGGGACTGCTATCGCAAAAGCCTGAGATGGGAGAGTTTTCAGGAACCGAGCTCCTGCAGGCGTCGTTGCGACCCGTGACAGGAAGGCTGCAATGGACCCCAGCATTCACCAGGCACGTTGGCTGCTTTTTCCTGTGTTTGGCTTGGTGTTCGGGGTCGCGGCCGTCGGCTTATTATCGGCTGATGGGCCCGATCAATGAAGGCGACACACTTGCGCAGTAATGAGTCCCTTCCTGCGCTAGCGAGACCCACCGGTTTCTCCCCCTGAGACTGGTGGGTCTTGACACCGCCTGATGATGGCGAAAGCGTGATATGGTGCAGAGTACAGAGGATTGGCTCGGGCGAATTCGAAACAGGTAGAAATGCAACGCAGACCGTGACGGTCAGGATATTCTGGCGTGCTATTGGCAAATTCATTGATCACAGACGCGATACGGCCGCAACGCCGGCTCCGTGAGACAAGAGTTCTCGCCAGGATGAATGCGCGGCCTGCGTGCTCTCAATCGCAGCGTAGGCTCAAATCTCTTCGAAGGCTTCGCGTCGCCATCTGCCTCACCGCATCGGCCTTGGCTCTCGTCGTGAGCCCCTACCGTGTGGCACAGGACGGCCTGTCCCTGACGCTTAGCCCGCAGGCCGCCCAGGCACAAGGGAACTCTGGGAACTCCGGAAACTCTGGGAACTCCGGAAACTCTGGAAACTCCGGGAACGCTGGAAGCCCCGGGAACTCTGGAAACGCTGGAACTCCCGGGAGTTCGAACTCCAATGCCAACGCGGGCAAGGGCAAATCAAAATCATCGATAGGCAGTCCCCCGGCAAATCCAGTTGCCGCGGTAAACCCCGGCAACAAGCCAAAAGTTTATGTCAACGCGACCACTGGAGATCGGATCGAAGTGCGCGGGCCAAGTGTGGGTGTGGTGCATTCCAACGGGCTCAGTGAGCGCATCGACGGTGGTCATTATGAAATGCGGGATGCCATGGGCCGCACCATCATTCGGCGGCAGGCGACGAACTCCGATCGGGCAAGACTGCTCGCCATGATCGAGTGATGACGAGTTCACAGGCCGCAAGGCTACCTTGCTTCACGCAGGATGGCGGGCAGGCGGATGCTGATGCTCGGTCGCGTCGCGCAATGTCATCGCGGCTTCGGTCCGGTTGCTCACATTGAGCTTGGCGAGAATCCGCGTCATGTGATGCTTTATGGTTTTCTCGTGCAGGTTTAGCTGAAGACCGATCCGCTTGTTGCTTAATCCCGCGGCAACGAGCGTCAGGATCTCTCTTTCGCGACTGGTGAGTTCGGCCAGCACGTTGGCTTTCGCGGTCGCGGTTGACTGGGTAGACAGGTCGACCAACACGCGCGCCGACAATTGCGGGCAAACATACCGTTCGCCCATCGCCACCGTGCGCAGTATGGCGGCCAGCGTTCTCGACCCGACACCCTTCAGGACATAGCCTCTTGCCCCGCTCTGCAAGGCGGTCATGACGTGCTGGTTTTCCTCCGAAACGGTCAGCATCACGATTTTCAGATCCGGATGCCGCTCCAGAGCCGGTTCGATCGCGCTGAGGCCTCCACCAGGCACCGAGATGTCCATCAGGAGAATATCGAGCTGCTGGTCTTCCGATATCCGCAAGGCGTCATCTCTACTGCTGCCTTGGGCGACGATCTCGAACCCGCCGATCTGCTCGAGAGTGCGCACGACGCCCTCCCTGAACAGCGGATGGTCGTCGATGATGGCGAGCTTTATGGCCGCTGCCATCACGCCTGTCCTATTTCAACTATGTTGAGAATCATTTTCACCTCCGTGCCATTCTGTGAAGATGTTACAGCAAATTGGCCGCCGAGGCTTTCTACCCGCTCACGCAGCCCGATGAGCCCCAGCCTTTCAGGGTGGATGATCTTCGGGTCGAAACCTGGGCCGGTGTCGGAAACCTCGATAGAAACGCGCTCCCCGTCGAAATGTTTCGCGACCGATTGACCGGCACCCCCGGCGTGGCGGAAGCCATTGTTCAGCGCCTCCTGAATAAAGCGAAAGATGCAGATCTTGGCCGCTGGTGACAAGGGTGTGTGCCCCCCGGTCGTGGACAGCATCACTTTGACGCCGGTTCGCTCTTCGTGCGCTCGCACGGCAAGCTCGAGGATTTCCGTCAACTCGGCATTCTCGACATGCGGCAGCATGAGGCCCTTGCTGACATTCCTGATTTCTCGCATCGCATCGTCCAAATTGGCTTTGACTGCCTGCAATTCCCGTGCGCGCGCCGCTGACGGCGCGGCAGGATCGGCAAGCACGGGGCTGTCGATCCCTAGCGCAGCGAGGGCAACCAGTTGCGCCGGCCCGTCGTGCAGGTCCGCGCCGATCCGCCTGAGGTAACGTTCGTTAAACGCCGTGGCGCGCTGCGAAGCACGCTGCACCCGCAGTCTCAACATTCTGTTTTGAACAACCAGATCGGAAAGTTCGGCAATGCGCTGCTTCAATGAGCGGCTCTGGGAACGAATCGTGCGGCTGCCACGAAAAACGATCGCCGAGAGACCGAGGAAGAAAATAGCGGTGACGGCTGCGACATCGAACCAGGTCCGAACGAGTGCCTGCCGGAGGTCCTTTTCAAAATCGGTGGCGATCTCGTCGAATTCCAAAACAGCCACGACTTCGCCCGACCACGGCTGAAGCATCGGATTATAGATTTCAAGAAGATGCAAGCCGCTGTCCCTCTCAGCCTGGTTATCATAGTGCCTGTCCAATTCAGCAACTATGTCGCCTGCGAATGCGGCCCGGAGATTGTCGCTGAGTGGAAAGCGCTTCCCGACCAAATTTTTATTGGTTGAATAGAGGATGGTGCCGTCGCGGCGCCAGAGCTTGAAGGATTCGAGCCTTGTGCCGAGCGCGCCTTGTCCCAGCGTTTCATCCAGCGCGTGGGCAACGCTCTCGTCGAGCACTTCGCTCCTGCGCATGTCGGGGAGCAGCGGCGCGATAACGCTGTCGACGTAAAGGGCGGTCGCAGAAGCCGAGTTCCGGGTGACCGCGGCTTCTATCTGGCTTGTCACGGAAATTCCCACCACGATCATCGCCGACAGCGAGAATAGCCCGCCGGCGAGCAGAAACTGAGTGGCCAGCGACAGTGCATTCCATCGATCGATCAGTCTTGTCGCTCTATATGGCGCCATATCCCCAACGGCCCGGTCGGCGGCGCGTCGCACCAGCGGCATGATTCGAGAGAACCGGCCAATCTGTCGTCGAACGACGCTAAGCGACGCCATCTTTGATCTGCAACTGATCAATCGCTAGGGAACTTAGGGCTTTACGGGCTGGACGGAAACCGCAGCCGACGGTTTTTTTGCGTAAAACTCCACTGCCTCGTTGAGAGAGGCAGCAAGCCATGACGCGCCAACTCCGATGCTTTCGATCCTTCGGCACAGATGGTGCAACGCCTGATCGCCCGCGCGGCGGAAGATGCGGCGGGTTTTTCACTTCCGGTCGCGCAAGGCTCTCACTGCTTGAGTAAGGGTCATCCGATCGTTGCCGTTCTTTTTGATCAGCTTGCTGACCTGGCTGGGCGAAACGCCATTTTCTCGTGCGAAATGTTCCACCTCGTAATACTCGTCGACCGACAGGCGGTCGTGGTCGAGGAAGTCTCGATTGCACTTGTTGTCGGCCATTTCCTTTCTCCTGGCGAAGCCTAACACGGGGTCTGAATGTCGGTTGGAAACAGGCTGGATGAGGGTGTTGGACACTCCTCTCCTTGAACTCCTCCCATGAACTTGCGGCGAACGAGTGCGAGCGGTCGCGGTTCCGCGCGGATCGATAGCCGGACCCATGCGCGCGGCAGGTCAGACTTAAGTCCAATGGCAAGGCCTCTCGGATCGGACCGAAGCCCAGCCAAGGAACATTTGCAGCGGCCTGATGTTTCAACGAGTCTGGCGCGAAGATGATGCCAAAAGAGCTCAGCTAAAGTCACATAAAGGAGGCAACTATGAATATGCGACTTTCCACTGTAGCCGCGGGGTTTCTCCTACTGGCAGGTATAGGCGCCGCGTCCGCCCAGGACGTGATTATCGCGCCTGAACAGGAGACCGTCATCAGGGAATATGTGGAAAAGCAGCCGCTCGCCTCGGTGAAGATCCCTGGGGTGGAGCTCAATATCGGCTCAACGCTACCCGATACGGTCGAGCTTCATGAAGTTCCCGACGTCGAATACCGCTATGTCGTCGTCGACAATCAGACCGTTATCGTTGATCCAGGCACACGCAAGATCGTCAAAATCATTCGGTGACCTGAGCGAGAGGGAGGAGACGCCCCCCCCCGGGGACCAGCGGCGGGGGGCGGTTGGATTGGGGGGGTGAAAATAGAAAAAAAAACAGACATTTAGATTAACCCCACCACGCAGCGCGGGGCGTTTGCGCGCGTAAGG
>NZ_JBVVPW010000011.1:0-116206 GCF_055811385.1 Mesorhizobium sp. WSM4849 | reverse complement strand
TTTGATTCTTCCCACACTCCCTAGTTATCTTTTCCTAACATAATCATATCATTATTCATCTCTGTGGGGGCCCCCCCCGCGCCCCCCCCCGCGCCGCCCCCCCCGCCCCCCCCGCCCCGCGACTGTGCTATGGGCGGTGTCAAATGCGAACAATCAGCAGACTTTTCGATTCCCACGACCAGGCAGCGCGTGCCGTTGCCGCGCTTCAGGCGGCAGGAATTTCTCACGAACAGATCAGCGTCATCGGACCTTACGACGACGAAATCGGCGCTGTCCTCAGCGGTCCTGGCGGTGCCGCGCTTGGCGCGGCTGCTGGTCTGTTAATCGGCCTGGGTGCTTTTGGAGCCACCGGCATTGATCCTGTCGGAGCAGCGGCTGGCATGGTCCTCGTCGGTGCGGCCTGTGGCGGCTTTGCTGGCAGGCTTCTCGGGGCATCTGCCGATCTTGCCAAAAAGCCGGGTGAGCCGAATGTTGCACAAGGCGTCATTTTTGTGATGGCGCGCGTCGATGAAAACCAGGCCGATACCGCGCAGGCAGTGCTCGAAAATCCCGTTCACGTAACGCAGCTCGTGGCCACGGTCGGGTGAGATGTGTCGGGTTGCACTTCTCGCTGAGCCATCAGTTTTCCCTCTGACGGTTCACGAGACGGGAAGCGTCTGCTCGACCAGATTGACGTAGTAGCGCAACACGGTCGGCACGATCTCGTCATTGAATACGTAGCGATCGCCATGCAGCCCCTCGCCGGGACCGACATCGCCGACCCCAATCCACGCGTAGCAGCCGCCTGCCTCGCGGATCATGAAGGCGAAATCCTCGCAGCCGAGGCTCGGGCTGAACTCGGTCGTGACGTTCTCCCTCCCGACGGTGGCGGCGGCCGCCTCGACGGCGCGGGCCGTGGCAATTGCCGTGTTGATGAGCGGCGGATAGCCCTTCTTGTAGTCGAGCGTGGCCTTGAGCGAATGGGCTGCGGCAATACCCCGGGCGATCTCGCCGATCAGCTTCTCGCAATGATCGGAATGACCGGGCTCGAAAAAGCGGCAGGTGCCTTGCAGCCAGACCTTGCCAGGCACGATGTTGCCGGCATTGCCGCCATGGATCTGGGTGAGGCTGACGACCAGCGCGCTTTGCGGGTCAACCGAGCGGCTGACAATGCGCTGGACGGCCTGGACAAAGGCGCCCGCGGCCAGGATCGGGTCGTCGCCGAGCTGCGGCATGGCGGCATGCGCGCCAATGCCCTCGAAGGTCAGCTCGAAATTGTCGACGGCGGCCATCTGCGCTCCAACGCGAGCCGCGATCGTCCCCAGTCTGACGCCCGGCCAGTTGTGGACGGCATACATGGCCTCGACTGGGAAACGCCTGAACACGCCGTCTTCGATCATGCGCAAGCTGCCGCCTTCGTTTTCTTCGGCTGGCTGGAAGATGAAGTAGACGATACCCTCGAAGGCGCGGGATTGGCTGAGCAGTCTGGCCGCGCCGAGCAGCATGGCGGTGTGGCCGTCATGGCCGCAGGCGTGCATTATGCCCTCATTCCTGGAGGCATAGGGCAAGCCGGTCCTCTCGACGACCGGAAGCGCGTCCAACTCGGCGCGAAGACCGATGGCGCGCGTGCCCGTGCCGCTGCGCAGGACGCCGACAACCCCAGTGCGGCCGATCCCCTCATGCACCTCATCGAAGCCGAAGGCGCGCAGTTTCTCGGCAACGAAACGTGCCGTTTCGTTCTCATCGAATCCGAGTTCGGGATTGGAATGGATATGGTGGCGCCAGGCTATCACCTCTGGCATCAAGGCGGCGATGGGGTCATTATGCAGCACGATGCTCTCCTTCCACCGGCAAAGGGCGGTTTGATCCGGGATCACGATTAGAAGGTCGCACAAGAGGCGTCTTGAACCAGATTGACCGCAGCAGAGAGAAAGACGTGGACGCGACCGAGACCAGGAAATACTGGCGCCATCCCTGCTTCCCGGACCTTGGCCTGTTCAAGGCGCGCTTCACGCAGCACCGTTATGAGCTGCACACGCACCCAACCTATGTGATCGCGCTGATTACTTCTGGCTGCGAACGCATCCGCATTGGACGCCACAACGTTCTTGCTCCGGCTGGTACCATTGCCGTCGTCAACCCCGAGGAGTGGCATGACGGGGAACAGGGTGCGGATGAAGGCTGGGCCTACCGGACGTTTTATCCCTCGGTGCCGCTGATGGTGGGGCTCGCCCGCGAGTTGGGCGGAGATGGCGCTCCGGTCTTCTCGCACGCGATCATCGAGGACAGCGATCTCGCCGAAGCATTGGTGGGGGCGCATGAAGGTTCTACGTCCCAGGACGCAACGAAAGCCGAGGCGTCGCTGCTCGTCGCCTTGAGGCATCTCATCGTTCGGCATGGCGATTGGAGCGGGCGAACCGAAGCGATCGATAGCTCGGGATCGCGACAGAGGTTCTCGCTCTACGAGGATCTTGTCGAAAGCGAACTTGGCTCGCAGCTCGATCTGCAGCGGTTTGCCGACGCCGGGCGCGTCACCCGGTTCCAGGTCATCCGGGATTTCAAGAAAGCGATTGGCCTGACGCCCGCGGCCTATATCCGCGACCGGAGACTGCGTCGCGCCAGTTCCTTGATCGAACAGGGGCTCGGCCTCGCCGATGCCGCGATTGCGGCAGGTTTCGCCGACCAGAGCCATCTTTCCCGCACGTTCCGGGCGACGCGCGGCATGACACCTGGCATGTATAGGAGAGGAGGCTGAGTGCTCCCAAAGGAGACGCTTGCGCGCGGAAATTTGCTGCGCGATGGTGAAGTTGGGCTTGGGGGGAAATCATGCGAAAAATCCTGGTATCGACGACGCTGCTGCTCGCGGCAGCCATTTCCGCAACCGCCGCGTACGCGCTGGACGCCAGCGGCACCCCGGTTGTCGTGACCCCGCTTGCCTCGCGCACCGAGACGGCGTCCGGCCAACCGATCACGCTGCCGCAGAAAAACGTGCAGGTCCTGGTTTCGTCCTTTGAGATTGCGCCGGGCGCGACCTTGCCGGTCCACAAGCACCCGTTCCCCCGCTATGCCTATGTCCAGGGTGGGACGCTTCAGGTCACCAATGTCGAGACCGGCAAGAGCACCACATACAAGTCAGGCGATTTCATCATCGAAATGATCGGGCAGTGGCATCAGGCCACCAATGTCGGCGTCGATCCGGTCAAGCTGCTGGTCATCGACCAAGTCGAAGAAGGCACCAAGAACACAGTGTTGCGCCAGTAGCCAGCAGGCTGCTCACTTCGCCGCCGCGCTCACCCGGTCCGCGGCAGCGGCCAGCACGGCGCGGTCGCCCTCCTCGTACAGGCGGCGGACGGCGATGGCGCTGACGCGCCAACCTTCGGGCGTCCGCACCAGCCGGTGGAGATAGCTGGCGCCGACCGTCCAGACCCGTGCGTCGATCCAGTGGCTGGCGCGGACATGGCTGCGCGCAACCGCATCGTTGCCCCCGCCTTCGACAACGATGTTGGTGATGAGGTGCTGGGTGGCGTCGAAGCCCGGCAGCAGGCCTTGCCACTGAGCAATCAACGAGTCGCGGTCGCTGGTCGCCGCCTCGCCACCGAAAAGGCTCGTATAGTCGGTCGTGACGCGGGCCGCGAGATAGGATTTGACCCGGTTCCATTCGCGCAAATCGGCATAAAGGCCGATCCCCGCCACTGCCTCGGCGATGGCGGTCCCGTCTTCGACCGTCAGCGCAGCCGTGGACTGCGTGGTGCTTAAGGCCGGCGCACAGGTGGCGGTAGACGTCGCGGCGAAAACTGCCGAGGCCAAGACCTGCCGGCGGGTGACGGGGCTCATTGTCCTGCCTCCCCTGCACTGCTCAGCGTGGCGCGGAAATGCGCGGCGACGGCATCGGTCGCCGCCTCCACCGGCGCGGCGCCGTCGTAGAAATCGAACTGGGTCACATTGTCGAGCCACAGTTCCTGCTTCGGCCCAGTCAGTCGCGCGTAAAATTTGTGCGCACCCTGCGGGATGGCAGCCGCCTCGCTATGCACCATCAGGAAGGGCTGATGCAGGCGCGGAGCAGCCTGGATCGCGTCGAATGTCAGCCAGCCGCGCCAGAAGGCCGGATCGGCCTCGTTGCGCCAGGCCGGGATCATGCCGCGATCGGGCTCGGTGTAGTAAGGCACCTTGAACATGATCGCCCGCTGGTCGGTCAGGCTGGCGGCGGGCAGGAATGCCGGCTTGCCGGTGCTGCGATACGCAGCCTCGGCCGCATTGCCCGCGGCTTCAAGCCTGGCGACCCCGTCCTTGCCGCCATAGGTCTGCTCGACCACCTCGGCATCGTGCAGCCAGGGCGCAACGAGGGCGACCGACTTGATCGCGGCATCTTTAGCGGCGGCAGTGACCATATAGCCGGAGCTGGCGCAAATGCCGAGCCCGCCGATGCGGTCCTTGCTGACCTCGGGCCGGGTTGCGAGATAGGCGACCGCCGCTTCGATCTCGGCGATCTTGGCGCTGGGGTCCTCGTATTGGCGACGTGCGCCGCCGCTTTCGCCCCAGCCGCGGAAGTCGAAGGTCAAGGCAACGAACCCACGGTCGGCCATCTCGCGGGCGTAGCGGGCCGGCATCTGTTCCTTCACCGTCATCCATGCGCCGGTCACGACCAGCGCGGGCCGAGCTTTCGCCGGGTCCATATCCTCGGGCAGATAGAGATCGCCGACGATCTGCTCACCGTGCGAGGCGAAAGTGACGCGCTCGACGCGCGGTGCGGCGAAGGCGCTGGAGCCGAGCGCGACGGCGGTTGCCGCGGCTAGCGTCAGGATTTTCAACATCGCAAGTCTCCTTTTGCTTGGAGCGAGAAACGCGGCGCGACGGATTTAGGAAGGCCGCCGTCTCAGCGGTCGTCCGCCAGTCTGCCGGGCAGTGGCTTCAGCGGGTAGTGCGTCCAGTAGAAGGCGTCCGACTGGTACATGTCGGTCAAGAAATTCTGTGCCTCGGCGATCTTGCCGTCCTTGATGCGAAACATCAGGGCGTAGAGCTGGTCGATCTCGGGACCTGAGCCGACGTTCGACCAGCCGCGATGGATGTCGACGACGAGATCGCCTTGCGCCTGGAAGAAGATCGGCTCAGCCCTAAATTTGCCGTCGGCCAGGCCGCGAAAGAAGGCGACCACTTCCTCCGGCCCGCGCTTGTCGCCGGCCAGCGGATGATGGCCGGGAATGCGCCACACGATGTCGGGCGCGAGGAAAGGCCGGACGGCCTGCGGGTTCCCGGTCGCGTAAGCTGCGTAATAGTCCTTGATCAGCTGGATGTTGCGGTCTTCCTGAGGACCGCCGCTCGCGGGGGCGGCGGACACCGCCAGGAGAGCGCCGGCGGCGAGCGAAGCGAGCCTGGTCATCAGTCCTGTCTCCCTTGCCTGTTCGAGCCGTCGCAACAGCGATGCCCATTCGTCGGAGCCAACATGAGGCTTTTTGTTCACCGGAAAAACCCGTATAGTTCGACAAGGCTATTTGGAATAACCTCACAATGCGCCTCGACCAGTTCAGTGGCATCGTCGCCTTCGTGAAGGTCGCTGAGGCCAAGAGCTTCACCCGCGCCGCGGCCGAACTCGGCGTCGCCCCTGCCTCTTTGAGCGAGGCGGTCAAAGGGCTTGAGGAGCGTCTGGGGGTGCGGCTCCTCAACCGCACGACCCGCAGCGTTGGCTTGACCGAAGCCGGCGCCCATTATTTCGACCATGTGCGCCCAGCGGCCGAAGAAATCCGGGCGGTTGGCGCGGCGCTGCGCGAGACCCGCGATCGCCCCGCCGGCACGCTGCGCCTGAGCCTGCCGTGGATCGCCGCGCCGCTGCTGATCGAGCCGCTGATGGGGCCGTTCATGGACGCTTACCCGGAAGTGCGGCTTAGCCTGATCTTCGACGACAGCTTCGTCGATATCGCCGCTCAGGGCTTCGATGCCGGCCTGCGGATCGGCGAACTTCTCGAGAAGGATATGGTCGGGGCGCGTCTGGGCGGGCCGCTGCAAACGGTCGTGTTGGGGAGCCCGGACTATCTGGCGCGTAACGGCACGCCGAAGCGACCCGCCGACCTCGCCGCCCACCGCTGCATCGCCTTCGCCTTCGCCCGCACCCGCGCCATCTCGCCCTGGGAGTTCGTCGTGGACGGACGCCAAGTCGAGTTGACGCCCGACGCACGCCTGGTCGTGAACACACTTCCGCTCTGCATCACCGCCGCCGCGCAAGGGCTTGGCCTAGCCTTTGCCGTCGAAGGCCTCGCTGCGCCGCTTCTCGCCTCAGGCGCGCTGGTCAAGGTGCTGGAGCCTTTCTGTCCCACCTACGAACCGCTCCACCTCTATTATCCCAGCCGCCGCCTCGTCCCGCCCAAGCTGCGAGCCTTCATCGACTTCGTGCGCGCGAACGCCCACAATTTGCGGATCTGATGCGCCGCCGCGAAAACCGACATATCGGCGAGCCGGCTCATCCCCAGGCGCCGACCATCTGCCTGGTGGCGGCGTTGAGGCGGTTGAAGGCGTTGATCAAGGCAATCTGGACCACCAGTGCGGCAAGCGCCTTCTCGTCATAATGCCGGGCGGCCTCGTCCCAGATCGCGTCCGGCACCGGGTCCGGCCGGTCGCAGAGCCGGGTTGTTGCCTCGGCAAGCGCAAGAGCCACGCGTTCAGCGTCGGTGAAGTAAGGCGTCTCCCGCCAGGCGGACACGTTGAAGATGCGCTCGTCCTTTTCGCCGGCCTTCTTCAATTCGCGCGCATGCATGTCGATACAGACGCTGCATCCGTTGATCTGGCTGGCGCGCAAATGGACGAGCTTGCGCGTCACATAGGGCAGGTCAGCCGTTTCCGTCGACTTGTCCAGCGCGAGCAGCGCCTGCAGGGCGCCGGGAATGAGAAGCACCGGGTTTTTCAGTCTTGCTTGCATGGCGGTCTCCTTGTTTTGCCGATTCCGGATGCCAATCATCCGGGTTTTTGGTTTTACTGTTCCGTTCGTCCTGCGGATCGGATCGGAGAGGGTTCGAAGAAATCATCGGCCGCGCTGTCCACGCCAAAACCCATAACTCGCTAGCTATTGATTGACCCATAACTCGTTGGTTATGAGTGTGTCAAGAGGGAAATTGGCGGCAATGCAAACGGCAGCGACCCGACGCGTTGAGCCGATAATTCCAGCTTTCGCGGCAAGGAGCCCGATGCTAGGGCTGCACGTCATGAATCCGCAACGGATCGCCCTGTGACCGACACCGAACGCCCTCGCCTGCCGCTGATCGAAATCTGTGTCGAAGGCATAGATGGCCTTCTGGCCGCGCAAGCCGCCGGCGCCGACCGGGTCGAGCTGTGCGCCAGCCTGGTCGAGGGCGGCATCACGCCGAGTTTTGGCACGGTGCGCGCAGCCCTCGAACTGGCGACGGTCCCGTTCCACGTCATCGTGCGGCCGCGCGGCGGCGACTTTCTCTACAGTGACGCCGAGTACGGTTCGATGCTCACCGATGTGCGCGCGCTGAGCGAGCTTGGCGTGGCCGGCGTCGTAGTCGGCTGCCTGAATGCCGACGGTACCATCGACGAAAAGCGCATGAGCGAATTGGTGCAGGCGGCAGGGTCCTTGAACATCACCTGCCATCGTGCCTTCGACATGACGCGCGATCCGGCCGAGGCGCTGGAAGCGCTGATCCGCAGCAAGGTCGGCCGCGTGCTGACCAGCGGCCAGCGCGACACCGCATTGGACGGCGTGGCCCTGCTGGCGGAACTCGTCCGGCAGGCGGGGAAGCGCATCATCATTCTCGGTTGCGGCGGGCTCGATCCCACGAACATCGCCGAGGTGCGGGAAAGAACCGGGCTGACTGAAATGCACTTCGCCGCACTCAAGGACGTGCCGAGCGCCATGCGCTACCGCAATCCTCAGGTTGGGATGGGCGGCACCGACCTTGACCGCGAATACCGCAACACGGTGACCAACGCGGCGCTTGTGGCTGCGACGATTGCGGCGGCGCGAGCATGATCCCGAAGGAAGCAAACATTTGACGCAAGCACGGTTGCCGATCGAAAAAGTCTCGCCGCAGGACGAGCCCGCCGTCCTCGCCCTCAATAACGAGCACGCGACCGAGCTGTCGTGGCTTGGGCCGGAACGCCTGTCCTTCTTGCTCGGCGAAGCGTTTTATGCGCGCCGCATCGGCGCACTCGAAGCCTTCATCATGACCTTCGACCAGGACGCCCGCTACGACAGTCCGAACTTCCTGTGGTTTCGCGAGCGCTACCAGCGCTTCGTCTATGTCGACCGTGTCGTCGTTGCGGAAGAAGCGCGTGGCCGCGGTCATGCCCGACGGCTCTATGAGGATCTATTCGACCATGCCTTGCGTGCCGGCCAGACCATCGTCACTTGCGAGGTGAATGCCGACCCACCCAACCCGGCCTCGGATGCCTTTCACGCAGCACTCGGCTTCGTCGAGGTCGGCGACGCGGTGATCCACGGCGGCAAGAAGGCGGTGCGCTACTATACCAGGCAGATCACCGGCTGAGACGACAGCCCTACCAGTTGCGGTTCAGCCAGCCACGGGCCGGCTTTTCGACGATGTAATAGCTGCACAAAGCGCAAGCGAACGCTCCGGCCAGCATCAGCAGCGGCGCACTGCCCTGCGAATAGACGAATTTGTAGAACGGCTGCTGCCACAGATAGAGCGAGTACGACCACAGCCCCAGCGTCGACATCGGCCAGGAGGACAGGAAACCGGTCAGGTACCGCGTACTGAAATCGAGCGAATTGACGGCGAGCGCCAACAGCGGCACCGCGACCAGATAATGGATCGGCGTCGGCACCGCATCCATGAACAGAAGAACCGCACCGGCAGACGCCGCAACCGCGACATGCGGCCCCTTGAACAAGGCCGGCAGCCTGCCGTCGGCCTTGAGCAGGCATATCACCGCCGACAGCAGGATCGAGGCGATGTGCACGTCGGTCCGCCAATAGGTGCTTTCGTAGTCCATTCCGAAGGCCCAGTACGAGATCGCGCCATTCGCCATGGCCAGCACCGACAGCGCGCCGAGCAGCATGACGACGCGGGTACGCCCCGAAACCACAAAGCTGATCAGCGCCAGGATTACATAGGCATGTTCTTCCACGCATAGCGACCAGATATGGTCGAGCGCGCCGGCGCGGCTGACGAGAATCCCGGCATAGTTGTAGGTGAATGTCAGCGCCGTCAGCGCCGCTTTCCATGCGAAGCCGACAAACGTGCCGGACAAGGCAGCCATCGAAGCGACGACGAAAACCAGCAGCGCCGGATAGATGCGGGAGAACCGGCGCTTGAAGAACGCCTTGAGCGGATAGCGTTCGACAAAGAGGATCTCGGCCATCAGCCGGCCGCTGAGCACGAAGAAGAACTCGACGCCCATGACACCGAGGTTGATACCGGGGACGGGAAAGAAGTGGCCGATCAGCACCAGCGCGATCGACAGGCCGCGCCATCCGTCGAGATAGGCGAGCCTTGTTCTCGACGATGTGTCGGCGGCAGACCGAGGCACGACAAGCTGCGTCGCGGAGATATCCGTCATACCGGTCCCTTCGCATTTGAACGATGCGAAGGGCTGCAGACTATGACTGTCCGCTCCGAGCCCCAGCCCGCATTCCTGCGCTCATATTGCAGTGCAATAGAGCGCTGTGCAAGTGCGAGATAACCACACCCTGGCACGGGCGGCGATCATACCCGAGAGCGACGAAAAAGGGCCGCGAAGGTCCCTTCTCCAAATGCCGACAATCCCAAGACCCGGCAATCGATACCTTCAGGCGTTGGCGGCAGCCACTGCGCGCTTGGCCATCACCGCGATCAGATTGGCCCGGTAGTCGGCCGAGGCGTGGATGTCGCTCATCAAATTCTTCGCCGAGATCTCCATGCCGTCGAGTGCGGCTGCCGTGAAACTCTTGGTCAGCGCCGCCTCGATTTCCTTCGAACGGAAGACGCCGTCATCCCCGGCCCCGGTGACGGCGACCCTGACGCCGTCCTTGCCCTTGGCCACGAACACCCCGACGATCGCATAGCGCGAAGCGGGATTGCGGAACTTTTCATAGGCCGCCTTGGCCGGCGCGGTGAAGGTCACGGCGGTGATGATCTCGCCGTCTTTCAGCGCCGTCTCGAACAGGCCTGTGAAGAACTTGCCGGCGGCGATCTCGCGCTTGTTGGTGACGATGGTAGCGTCGAGCGCCAGCAGTGCTGCCGGATAGTCGGCCGCCGGATCGTTGTTGGCGATCGAGCCGCCGATCGTGCCCTTGTAGCGTACCGCCGGATCGCCGATCCGGGACGCCATATGGGCGAGCGCCGGACACGCCTTCTTCAGCTTCTCGTCGCTGGCGACATCGTGATGCGTGGTGGCGGCGCCGATGGTGACGGTTTTGCCCGACACCTTGACGCCTTGCAGTTCCTTGATCCGCGACAGGTCGACCAGGTCGGAAGGCGCGGCAAGCCGCGTCTTCATCGCGGGGATCAGCGTCATGCCGCCCGACAAGAGCTTTGCATCGCCGCTCTTGAGCAGCTTGGCGGCCTCAGTGACGGAGGCGGCGCGGTGATAGTTGACTGAGTACATGGGATTCTCCCGTGAAATAAATACTTGGTAGTGAGTAGCGAGATAGTGAGTAGTGAGTAGTGAGTAGCTAGGTGCCGCCTTAGCGAAGCGCTTTTCTATTCACTATTCACTACTCACTACTCACTCCTTTCAGTGTTTCGTCGCCCGGATCGCAGCCCAGACCGTGGACGGCGATGCCGGCATGGCGATATCGGTGATGCCGATGGCGTCGGTGATGGCATTGATCACTGCCGGCGGTGAGCCGATGGCGCCGGCCTCGCCGCAGCCCTTGATGCCGAGCGGATTGCCCGGGCACGGCGTGTTCGAGGTCGAGACCTTGAACGACGGCAGGTCGTCGGCGCGCGGCATGGTGTAGTCCATATAGCTCGCCGTCAAAAGCTGCCCGCTGGCGTCGTAGCGAGTGCCCTCCAGCAAGGCTTGGCCGATGCCTTGTGCGACGCCGCCATGCACCTGGCCTTCGACGATCATCGGGTTGATGATGTTGCCGAAATCGTCGGCCGCGACGAACTGGACGATCTCGGTCACGCCGGTCTCCGGATCGATTTCAACCTCGCAGACATAGCAGCCGGCCGGGAAGGTGAAGTTTGACGGATCGTAGAATGAGGTCTCCTTCAGCCCCGGCTCCATGCCGCCTGGCAGGTTGTGGGCCGTGTAGGCGGCAAGCGCCATCTGGAACCATGGCACGCTCTTATCGGTGCCGGTGACCTTCAACGCGCCGTTTTCGATGACGATGTCACCCTCGTCGGCCTCGAGCAGATGGGCGGCGATCTTCTTGGCCTTGGCCTCGACCTTATCGAGCGCCTTGGCGACGGCCGACATGCCGACGGCGCCCGAGCGCGAACCGTAGCTTCCCATGCCCATCTGCACCTTGTCGGTATCGCCATGGACGATCGAGACGCTGTCTATCGGCACGCCAAAGCGCTGGCTGACCAGCTGCGCGAAGGTCGTCTCATGGCCCTGGCCGTGGCTGTGCGAGCCGGTCAGCACCTCGATGGTGCCGACGGCGTTGACGCGCACCTCGGCACTTTCCCAAAGGCCGACACCCGCTCCAAGACTGCCGACCGCCGCCGACGGCGCCAGGCCGCAGGCCTCGATATAGTTGCTCATGCCGATGCCGCGCAGCTTGCCTTTCTTGGCGGCGGCGGCCTTGCGCTCGGCAAAGCCGGCATAGTCGGCAGCCGCCATCGCCGCGTCGAGCGAAGCGGCATAATCGCCGGCGTCATAGTTCATGATGACCGGCGTCTGGTGCGGAAACGACGTGATGAAGTTCTTTCGGCGAAGCTCCGCCGGCGACACGCCCAACTCGCGTGCGGCGGTCTCCATGGTGCGTTCGAGCAGATAGGTGGCTTCCGGCCGCCCTGCCCCGCGATAGGCGTCGACCGGCGCGGTGTTGGTATAGACGGCACGCACATTGGCGTGGATCGCCGGAATATCGTACTGGCCCGATAACAGCGTCGCGTAGAGATAGGTCGGCACGCAGGACGAGAACAGCGACATGTAGGCGCCGAGATTGGCGATGGTGTCGACCTTCAGCCCGGTGATCCTGTTGTCTTTGTCGAAGGCCATCTCCACTGTCGAGACATGGTCACGGCCATGGGCGTCGGTGAGAAAACTCTCGGTGCGGTCAGCAACCCATTTGACCGGCACGCCGGTCTTCTTCGAGGCCCACAGGCAGATGATTTCTTCCGGATAGATGTAGATCTTCGAGCCGAAGCCGCCGCCGACATCCGGCGCGATGACGCGCAGCTTGTTTTCAGGCGCGACATTGTAGAAGGCGCTCATCACCAGGCGCGCAAGATGCGGGTTCTGCGAAGTCGTCCAGCACGTGTAGTGATCCTCGGCCTTGTCGTAATAGCCTAGTGCCGCACGCGGCTCCATGGCGTTGGGCACCAGCCGGTTGTTGACGATCTTCATGCGGGTGACGTGGGCAGCGGCCTTGATCGCCGCATTGGTCGCGGTGCTGTCGCCGAGCTCCCAGTCGAAAATCAGATTGCCTTCGGCTTCCGGATGGATCTGTGGTGCGCTCCTTTCGAGCGCCTTCGGAGCATCGACGACTGCCTTCAGTTCTTTGTAGGTGATGTCGACTGCTTCGGCCGCGTCGCGCGCCTGGCCCTTGGTTTCGGCAACCACCACGACCACCGCGTCGCCGACGTAGCGGACCCTGTCGAAGGCCAGCGGCGACCACGCCCCCATCTTCATCGGCGAGCCGTCCTTGGAATGGATCATCCACCCGCAGATGAGATTGCCGATGCCGTCGGCCTTGAGCTCCTTGCCGGTCAGCACACCGATGACGCCCGGCATCGCCTGGGCCTTTTTGACATCGATCTTCTTGATCTGTGCATGCGCGTACGGGCTGCGCACGAAGGCCGCATGCTTCATGCCGGGAACCACCATGTCATCAACATAGCGGCCGGCGCCGGTAATGAACCGCTTGTCTTCCTTGCGCGCTACACGAGCGCCAACACCTTCAATGCCCATCGCAGAAATTCCTCCCGAATTGCCGAAATAGTGAGTAGCAAAGTAGTGAGTAGTGAAAGGAAACCGGCAGTGAGCCATTCAGGCCGAACTACTCACTACTGACTACTCACTCTTCATCTCACGCAGCTTGCCTAGCCTTGCCCTTGGCGGCTCCCTTGGCCATCGTCTTCGATGCGGCGAGGATCGCTTTCACGATGTTGTGGTAGCCGGTGCAGCGGCAGATATTGCCTTCGAGCTCGGCGCGCACCGTGGCCTCGTCGAGGCCTTCGGGGTGACGGGCAATCATGTCGGTCGCCGCCATGATCATGCCCGGCGTGCAGAAACCGCACTGCAGCCCATGATGCTCCTTGAACGCCGCCTGCACCGGATGCAGGTCGGCGCCGTCCGCCAAGCCTTCGATCGTCACGATGGTCGATCCGGAGGCTTGCACCGCAAGCATCGTGCAGGATTTTACCGCCTTGCCATCGACATGGATCACACAGGCGCCGCATTGCGAGGTGTCGCAGCCGACATGCGTCCCGGTCAGGCCGAGATTCTCCCTCAAGAAATGAACCAGAAGCGTACGGTCTTCGGCAGTGCCGCTGACCCGCTTTCCGTTCACCGTCAACGATATGTCCGACATGAAACCTCCCTGGGTGCTACCTTGGTCGTTCTGGCGTCGGTGGTGCCCGAGCCCTCCATCTGTCCGCTATTCTTATACTGCATAAAGCACGGGGAAAAAGTGCCGCGGAATGCCGAGATTGCGAGAATGCAGTTCGTCCAAAAATCCGCCTATTGTACTTTCGGTCACGCAAAGACAGGAAACGGCGCAACGAAGCGAACCACGATCGCCGTGGCTGCCGCCTTTCGGCCATGCGCGGCCGAGGCTGGCCAAGCCGATTTCAGCCGACGCCGTGTTTTCTGAGAACCTCCTGCTCGTCGCCTGACACCCAGCCAAATATTTTAGGCTCTCCGCCCAGGTTCTGCACGAGGTAGTGGACGTCGAAATCGATCGTGACGTCCGGTCGGTCTTTGCGAGCGTAGGACGACGTCCAGGCGACGTGGGCAACGCAATGATGCCCGTCAATCGGCGAGATGCGAACATCGCGTATTCGCATCGCCTTCGTGCCGATCGCTCGATAGCGAGCATAGCCTTGTTCCATAACCTGCTTGAGCTGGTCGTCGTTCTTCCGACCATGACGCCGGCAGGCGACGCTGCAATGAAGGCGGAGGCATAGACGGTTGTGGCTTCGTCCATGTCGGCATCGCCGGCGAGGGATTTCTCGAAAAGCTGCTCGTACCTTTCGAATAGCTTCCTGACCTGCGCTTCCACGGATCACGCTACCTTCCGGTGTGGTTTGGATTCGAAGTTTCTCAGCGCTGATGCCGTCAAAATAGCAGAAACTTCAAATCCATCATGTTGGCTCATTGCCAAAGCAGCACTTGAAGACAACAATGACTTCGACGCCGGCGCGCCAGGAGCACAAAAAAGAGCCGCGCACAAAAAGAGCGTCGGAGGAATCGAGGAGGAAGCCGCTGGCCAGTTCAAGCACGCGCTATGCATGCGGCCTATCGGTGCTCACCACGGATGAGCCTGACGCCGATGCGTTCACCCGGGCGGTCGCGGCCGAAGCCGCAGCCATCGATGCCGGCTTCGCCCTGCTGTTTTTCTCCCAGAGCCTTGTCGATGCGGCGGCCCTGTCGGATGCGCTGAAGATCAACGCGCCGGCACTTGCCTATGCCGGCTGCTCCACCGCCGGCGAAATCACGCCGCGCGGTCTGGAGGAAGGCCAGATCCTCGCCTTGCTGCTTCCGTCAGCAGCGTTTTCGGTCGCAAGCACCATGGTCGACAGTCTCTCTTCGTCGGGCATGGACAGGATCACCGGTGAAGTCGGGGCGCTGCGGCGCTCGCTGCAGGGCCGCGTCGGGTACGAACGGTCCAACACCACCTTCGCGCTCTGCTTCATCGACGGGCTGTCCTATGCCGAGGAAGCGGTGACCTCCGCCATCCATTGGGGGCTCGACGATATTCCACTGATCGGCGGGTCGGCCGGCGATGATCTGAAATTCGAGACGACGCGGCTGATCTCGAACGGCAAGGTTACCTCCGACAGCGCCATCATCGTGCTGATCACCACGGAAATTCCTTTCCACGTGTTCAAGACCGACAATTTTGTCCCCACCGACGAGAAGCTGGTGGTGACCGCGTCCGATCCCGATCACCGCACCGTGCGCGAATTCAACGCCACCAATGCCGCCGAGGAATATGCCGCCTCGGTCGGCGTCATCCCGCAGATGCTGACGCCGCTGAGTTTCGCTTCGCACCCGGTGGTGGTGAAAGTCGGCGGCGAATTTTACTGCCGCTCGATCCAGAAGATGCGCGCGGACGGCTCGCTGTCGTTCTTCTGCGCCATCGACGATGGCGTCGTCCTGTCCATCGCCCGACCCAAGAACATGGTTGAATCGACGCGTGCCGCCTTCAGGGATGTCGAGGAAAGGCTTGGCGGCATCGACATGATCCTCGCCTTTGACTGCGTGCTGCGCAGGCTCGATGCGCGCAACCGCCAGGTCTTCCGGGAGATTTCGGAACTTTACAAGGTCAACAACGTCATCGGCTTCGGCACCTATGGCGAGCAGTACCGGTCGATGCATCTGAACCAGACGTTCACCGGCATCGCCTTCGGAGAGCGGCAGGCGGCGGAGTAGGAGGTTTTATGCCGCTCAGGGACATCAATGACCTGGAGAAGCTGAAGAAGATCAACGCAGCCCTTGTCAGCCGCGTCGAGCGATCGATGGATCAGCAAGGCAACGCGTTCTCGCTGTTCCAGACCGCGATTTCGCTCGAGAATCGAGTGCGTACGCGCACCGAGGAACTGCACTCGACACTGCGTAGATTGGAACAATCCAACATCGATTTGAGCGCGGCCAAGGAAAACGCCGAACTGGCGAACCTGTCCAAGACAAGGTTCCTGGCAGCCGCCAGCCACGACGTGTTGCAACCGCTGAACGCCGCGCATCTCTCCGTCTCGGCGTTGGCTGAAGTGCAGACCAGCGACGAAGGCAAAAAACTGGTCCGGCAGGTCGAGCGGTCGCTGGAGACGATGGAGGATCTGCTCCGCACCCTGCTCGACATCTCCAAGCTCGACGCCGGCGTCGTGCAGCCCGATATCGGCGACGTCAGCCTGGAGATGCTGTTTTCGTCGCTGCGCTCGGATTTCCTGCCGGTCGCCGAGTTGAAGGGCCTGACGCTAAAATTCCGGCCGGTCAACGCCGTCGTGCGTTCGGACCGCACCTTGCTGCGCCGCATCCTGCAGAACATCCTTTCCAACGCGCTGCGCTACACCCGCTCCGGTGGCGTGCTGGTTGGCACCAGGCATCGCGGCGACACGATCCGCATCGATGTCGCCGATACCGGCTGCGGTATCCCCGACGACCAGCGCGAGGCGGTGTTCGAGGAATTCCACCGCGGCACGATCCCCACCGATGCCGGGCTTGCCGGCGCCGGGCTGGGACTGGGCCTGGCCATCGTGCGCCGCATCGCCGCCGCACTCGGACATCCCGTGACGTTTTCGTCGAAGGTCGGGCACGGCACGATTTTCCACATCGACGTTCCGGTCGGGATCGGCGCCAGCGTCGATGCCATTGCCAGCAGCGCCGACATGGAGCGGCCGCGCGGCTACGGTCTGTTCGGCACAAAGGTGCTGCTGGTCGAGAACGACGTCGAGGTGCTGCAGGCGATGACATCCCTGCTCGAGCGCTGGCAATGCCTGGTGCGCCCCGCCACCTCGACCGATGCTGCGCTCGAGATGCTTGGCGATACGGACTGGGTGCCGGACATCGTCATCGCCGACCAGCATCTCGACGGCGGCGACCTCGGCACCACGACCATCGCCGAGGTCCGCGAGTATCTCAGCCGTGCCGTGCCGGCGCTGATCGTCACTGCCGACGGTTCGGAGACCGTCGCCAAAGCCGCCCGCGCGGCCGGCATCGAGCTGATGCGCAAGCCGCTGAAACCGGCGCAACTGCGCGCACTGCTGGCGCATCTCCTGGCTTGATGTCAACGACACGGCAGACGACCGCGAGCGACAAGGAAATGGGACTAAGTGAGAAGTATTTCTCTAACAGTCATCTGATCCGACGCGCGACTTTGACCAATCCAATAAAAAATCATTGCCTCTCGAACATCATCATCCTGCCTAAGGACAGCTTTAGCGTACTTGAGAATTTTGGGATTGGCTTCGCCTGCTTCGACCATTTCCTCGATCGAGGCGATCGTCAGCAAAGCCAAGGCACACTTCTCATCATAATTCAGACGGCTAATTGAGGCAGCTTTCAGCATTTCCTCGATGCGATTAGGATCGGCAAACTCGATCTCCCAATCCTGCTCCCGGCCAGAAGCCGGAAGCGACAAGAGTTTGTTTATTGAGCGCTGGGCCTCCCCTGTCGCCCCATAAAATTCCCGCGTCATCTCAAACTCCGAATGCACTGTCGCAGCCGCCGCTAAAACCCCGCCTGGCCGCGAAACAGCTCGGCGCTGTCGAGCTTGGAAACCTCGATGACGGCTTGCGTCCGGCTGTAGACGTTGAGCTTGCGCAGGATCTCGGAGACATGCGCCTTGACGGTGGTTTCGCCGACCTGCAACTCGTAGGCGATCTGCTTGTTGAGCAGGCCCTGGCGCAGCATCTGCAGCACCCGCAATTGCTGCGGCGTCAGTTTGGCAAGCCGCTGCACCATCTCGGCGCGGTCGGTGCTGTCGGCGTCGGGCGGCTGGCCTTCATAGGTTTCAGGCACGTAGATCGCACCTTCCATCACCGAGCGGATGGCGGCGGCCAGGTCGCTCTTGCGCGCCGATTTCGGGATGAAGCCGGCCGCGCCGTAGGACAGCGCCTCGGAAATGATCTTGGGCTCCTCATGCCCCGAAACGATGACCACCGGCAGGCGCGGATAGCGGGTCCGAAGCTGCAGCAGCCCGTCGAAGCCATGCACATCAGGCATGCTGAGGTCGAGCAGCGCGAGATCGAATGGCTTCGCATCCGCCAGAAGCTCAAATGCCTCGGTGATCGAACGTGCCTCGACAGTATCGACGTCCGGATAGGCCATTTGCACAGCGCTGTGCAGCGCCTCGCGAAACAGCGGGTGGTCGTCGATGATTAGAAACCTAGCGCTATCGTTGACTGCGGTCATTGGCGTTCGTTTCGGTTCAGGCAGGATAGAATAGCCCAGCAACCATGGCCAGATTATTGGCAAATAGTACATCCATGCCTTGCCCGGTCGTCCAAATCGGCCGAATGTGCCGCAATGAGCGACCTCGTCCTTCATAACTACTACCGCTCCTCCACCTCCTACCGGGTGCGGATCGCGCTGGAGATGAAGGGCCTGACCTACCAATATGTGCCGCATCATCTGCGCCACGGCGAGCATCTCGAGCCCGCCTATCTCTCAGTCAATCCGCAAGGACTGGTGCCGGCGCTGATCCTGGGCGACGGTACGCTGCTGACGCAATCGCTGGCGATCATCGAATTTCTCGACGAGACCAGGCCCGAACCGCCGCTTTTGCCGCAGGACGCACTTGGCCGGGCCCGCGTCAGGATGCTGGCGCAGATGATCGCCTGCGACATTCATCCGGTGAACAATCTGCGCGTGCTGACCTCACTGCGCACGCTGTTCGGCGCCGGCGACGAGGACGTCGCCAACTGGTTCCGGCACTGGGTGAACGAAGGTTTCCAGCCGCTTGAAAAGATTCTGGCTTCCTCCCCCGAAACAAAGACATTCTGCCATGGCGAAGCGCCGGGACTGGCCGACATCTGCCTGGTCGCACAGGTCACCAGCAACGCCCGGTTCGGCGTCGACATGGCGCCCTACCCGACGATCACACGCATCCACGCCGCCTGCATGGCGCTGCCGGCCTTCCAAAAGGCAGCACCCGAGAACCAGATCGATGCCGAATAGAGCAAGTTGGACAAAAGCATGAGGAATTGCCGATGAAAGCCGTCGTCTTCGAAAAGTTCGGCGAGGTGCCGACGATCCAGACCGTTGCCGATCCGGAGCCGGCACTGGGCGGCGTTGTCATCAAGGTCGAGGCGACCGGGCTCTGCCGCAGCGACTGGCATGGCTGGATGGGCCATGACGATGGTATCCGCCTGCCGCATGTGCCTGGCCACGAGCTTGCCGGCGTCGTCGTGGCCGCCGGCAAGCAGGTGACCCGCTGGAAGGCCGACGAGCGTGTCACTGTGCCGTTCGCCGTCGGCTGCGGCCGTTGCTTCGAATGCAGCTCCGGCAACCATCAGGTCTGCGAACACCAGTCCCAGCCCGGCTTCACCGGCTGGGGCTCGTTCGCCGAATTTGTCGCCATCGACCATGCCGACACCAATCTGGTCCGCTTGCCGGACGAGATGGAATTCGCCACCGCCGCCAGCCTTGGCTGCCGCTTCGTCACCTCGTTCCGCGCCATTGTCGACCAGGGCCGGGTGACGCCCGGCGAATGGGTGGCCGTGCATGGCTGCGGCGGCGTCGGCCTGTCGGCGATCATGATCGCCAGCGCCATGGGCGCCAACGTGATTGCCATCGACCTGACCGACGAGAAGCTGGACTTCGCCAGCAAGATCGGCGCGGTGGCGACCATCAACGCGGCCAAGACGCCGAACGTGGTCAAGGCGGTCAAGCAGATCACCAATGGCGGCGCGCATATGTCGATGGACGCGCTCGGCCACCCCACCACCTCGTTCAACTCGATCGCGAATCTGCGCCGGCGCGGCCGCCATGTGCAGGTCGGCCTGATGCTCGGCGATCACGCCAGGCCGCAGATACCGATGGACAAGGTGATCGCCTTCGAGCTCGAAATCCGCGGCAGCCACGGCATGCAGGCCCACCGCTACCAGGCGATGATGGAGATGATCCGCACCGGCAAACTCAAACCCGAACTGCTGGTCGGCAAGAAAATCAGCCTCGAAGAGGCGCCAGCCGCACTAATGGCGATGGGCGGCTTCGAAGGCATCGGCATTGGCGTGGTGACCAAGTTCTAGCCAAGTCGGCTCTCCCTTCTCCCCTTGTGGGAGAAGGTGGCCGCGAAGCGGTCGGATGAGGGGTGTTCCAGCTTGGCACGAGGGCGTTCCGGCCAGCACCCCGCTGCGCGCCAATCCACCTTCTCCCACAAGGGGAGAAGGAAGAAGGGCCGGCGCCTATCTCGCATATCTCTTCGCACCGACCACGCAAAGCACGACGGCAGCGGTGACGGCAATCATGGCGGGACTGACCGGCTCATGCAGCAGCGTTGCCGCCAGCCCAAGGCCGAAGAACGGCTGGAGAAGCTGCAACTGCCCGACCGCAGCGATGCCGCCTTGCGCCAGCCCGCGATACCAGAACACAAAACCGATCAGCATGCTGAACAGCGAGACATAGGCCAGGCCGATCCAGGCGGCGTTGCCGACGGGTTCGAGCGACGGTGGCATGGTGATGAGCGTCAGGGCCAGCATGACCGGCAGCGACAACACCAGCGCCCATGAGATCACCTGCCAGCCGCCGAGTTTGCGGGACAGCGTGGCGCCTTCCGCATAGCCCAGTCCGCACAGGATAATGGCGGCCAGCATCAGCATGTCGCCAAGCGGCGCGGCCGCCACACCTTGCGTCACTGCAAAACCGGCAACAAGGGCGCTGCCAAGGCATGAAAACAGCCAGAAAGCCGGTTTGGGGCGATCGCCGCCGCGAATGACGCCGAAGATTGCGGTCGCCAGCGGCAACAGGCCGACGAAGATGATGGAATGGGCCGAGGTGATGTGCTTGAGCGCCAGCGCGGTCAGCAGCGGAAAGCCGACCACGACGCCAAGCGCCACGATGGCCAGCGACAGCAGATCGCGCCGCTCCGGACGCTTCTGGCGAAAAGCGAGCAGGAGCGCGAGGCCCAGAATGCCTGCCGTGGCAGCACGGGCGACGGTTAGGAACGTCGGATCGAAATCCATCACCGCGACGCGCGTTGCCGGAAGCGATCCGCTGAAAATCAGCACGCCTACGAATCCGTTGATCCAGCCGCCCGCCGTCTTATCCATCGCACGCTCCTGATGTTCTCGCCCTCTATCGGGCCGGACATGTGGCGCCACCAGGGACAATGAGGTACAGTTTGATAAAACTGTTATGGTAGATTGAGCAGTACGGATGGACGAGCAGGCGACGGCAAATGAGGGCAGCGGGACGCTTGTCGAAAGCGTCATGGCGACGATCAGGCACAGGATCGCCGCGCGCAGCCTGACACCGGGAACCCGGCTGCCTTCGATCCGGGCTTTTGCGAAAACCATGCAGGTTTCGAAATCCACCGTGGTCGAAGCCTATGAGCGGCTTGCGGCGGAAGGCATCATCCGCTCGCGTCCAGGTTCGGGCTTTTATGCCGCCGGACCGCTGGCTCCTTTGTCGCTGGCCGAGATCGGCCCCAGGCTTGATCGAGCTGTCGATCCGCTCTGGGTTTCGCGCCAATCGCTAGAAGCCGGCGACGGCGTGCTCAAACCCGGCTGCGGCTGGCTGCCTGCCTCCTGGATGCCCGAGGCTGGATTGCGCCGGGCCCTGCGGACAATGGCACGCGGCGATGATGTCACGCTCACGGATTACGGCACCCCGCTCGGGCTGCCGCCGCTGCGTCATCTGCTCGCACGGCGCATGGCAGAGCACGGCATCGAGGCATCTCCCGACCAGATCATGCTGACGGAATCGGGCACCCAGGCCATCGACCTCCTCTGCCGGTTCCTGCTCGAGCCGGGCGACACGGTGCTGGTGGACGATCCCTGCTATTTCAACTTCCATGCCCTGCTGCGCGCTCACCGGGCCAAGGTGGTCGGCGTTCCCTATACGCCGTCGGGACCGGATATCGAGCTGTTTGGGCAGGCGCTGATCGAGCACCGGCCGCGCCTCTACATCACCAATTCCGCGATTCACAATCCAACGGGTGCAATTCTGTCGCCGGTCGTCGCCCATCGATTGCTCAAGCTCGCCGACCAATCGGATCTGACGATCATCGAAGACGATATCTTTGCCGACTTTGAACACACGCCCGCGCCCAGGCTGGCGGCGTTCGACGGTCTTAGTCGCGTCGTCCATATTGGCAGCTTCTCCAAGACGCTTTCGGCGTCGGTGCGCTGCGGCTTCATCGCGGCTCCGCGCGACTGGATGGAAGGGCTGACCGACCTCAAGATCGCCACGTCCTTCGGCAGCGGCAGGCTTGCCTCCGAACTGGTGCTGACGCTGCTGAAGGACGGCAGCTATCGCAAGCACGTCGATTTGCTGCGCACGCGGCTTTCACGCGCCATGGCTGAGACAAGCACCCGCCTGAGGGCGATCGGCATCATTCCGTGGATCGACCAGCCGACCGGCATGTTCTTATGGTGCAGCCTGCGGGAACGCTTGGATGCAGCTGAAATAGCCCGCCGCGCCTTGTCGGCCAATGTCGTGCTGGCGCCCGGCAACGCGTTCAGCCTGTCCCAAACTGCCAGCCGTTTCTTGCGCTTCAACGTCGCGCAGTCGGGCGACGAGAGAATTTTCAGGACACTCGAAGAGGCGATGTCGCGTTGATTTCGCTTTCAGGGAAATGCAGGCCTTGGCGCTTCGCCCCTCACGCCCCTGCCCGCCTGCGCCGCCGCTCATAGAGCATAACCAGCGTTTCGGCGGTCAGCGCCGGCTTCTGCTCACCTTCGATCTCGACGATGTTGGCGGCCTTCATCAGATACTGGCCGGGGCCTTTGTCCTCCATGGACAAAAGCGTGATGCGCAGCCTGATGCGCGCGCCGGCCCTGACCGGCGCCAGGAATCTCACCTTGTCGAAGCCATAGTTGAAGACGGCTTGCGTGTTTTCGGGCACGATGCCCATGTCGAGCGCCAGCGCGCCGATGATCGACAGCGTTAGATAGCCATGCGCAATGGTGGCGCGGAACGGGCTCTGCCGCTTCGCCCGCTCCGGATCGACATGAATCCATTGGCGGTCGCCCGTGCATTCGGCGAACTGGTTGATGCGGCTCTGGTCGACCGTCGTCCACTCCGACACGCCAAGCTCCTGCCCTGTCATCGTCCTGAGCTGTTCGTAGGTCGGCGGCGTCCTCAGCCGTGTTTGCGTCATTCCTGCTTTCCCGATCGCTTGCCCTGCCTCCGGACCACGAACCGGCCGCCTCTGTCAATTCGCTCCGCGCCTTCCGCTGCGGTATCCTCGGCCGGATCGCTTCGGTGCCGGTGTCCAGCGCCGGAAACAGCTTCATCCGGGCAAGCGGAACCCTGTGCGCCAGCGCCAAGGATCAAAAATACGGCTTTCAGGAGCCGGAAATGACGGGAGAAAAGTCCGCCTGCTTTGGCTTGGCAACAGCTTACTTCTTATCGTAGCTGCTGCGGATTTCCGCCATTGCCTCCTTGATACGCTCGCGCAGGATCTCGACCGATTCGGTCCCGGATTTCCTGGTCAGTTCGGCCACCTCGCCGGCATTCTTCAATGCGGTCTCGAAGGATTTCCTGGCGAACGCCGCTTGCTTGGCCATCAACTCCCGAGGATCGCCCGGCGCCCTGTAGTTCCGCGCCATGTCGGCGATTTCGTGCAGCGTGTCCTGCAGCATCTCACGTTGCCTGGAGAGCAGCGACGACGCTCCGGCGGCACTTGCCCTGGCTGATTTTTCCAGTGCCTCGATGTTCTTGCGATGATGGTTGAGGATCGCCTCGACATCGACGTTCGGCAGCTTCAGGTCGCGGCCGAACCTGCCGAAAATGTCCATGAAGGTGTCGGATTCCGGTCGCTTTGCCATGGTCGTCTCTCCCCTATTGCTGCGAATGCGGCAGCTGAAGAGAACAATAGGGCACTGGAGCCTCACGGTCCATTCGGCCGCGCAACACACCGCGCCTCAGCCGACGAGGAACAGCCGTTCCACCGTATGGAGCACCACGCCGGCAAGGCCGCCGATGACCATGCCGTTGAAGCGGATATATTGCAGGTCCCTGCCGATGTTCATCTCGATCAGCCTGGTGAGCTGGGCAAGGTCCCAGCGCTTGACCTGATCGGCGGCGTGTCAGTCGCTAGAGGGTCGTCGGATTTCGATTCGTCCGATTGGCTGACTTGCATTTCGGGGCCGGAGCCGGACAGCTGCCTGACGACGAACGCATAGAAGAGGAGGGATGATGCCGATCCCGCCCATCGGCCCCTTGTCAATTGCAGAATTCCAAGGCCGCCAAAGACGAGCGCAATGAATGGATTCTTGAGAATTTGTAGCGCACCGAACGCATTCCAGAAGTTTTCGGTGGCGGGACCCAATCCATGGCCTCGCGTCGCCCGGTAGGCGGCTAGACCCAACAGGCCGATTACGGTCGCTCTGCCCCCTTCCAACGCGGGGTTCCTGTCGTCCGCCTTGTCTCCGCTCGGAACGGGCGGCTCTCGGCGAGGCGGCGGCGAAAATGTCTCCTGCAGGTCGAACACTTCGCCGTCGGCCGCAATTTTGCGAAGCGAGGGCAGATCCGTCTTGTGCTCGATGATAAAGCTTCCGGTCATCGGGTTCGCCCTCAAACCGGCAATCTCCGGATAGTTCGAGAGCTTCTCGATTGCCGAGCGGAAATAGGAGATGTCGCCGCGGAAATCGGAAACTTTCACCCGAAGGCGCCCCGGCATGGTGTGTTCGACTGTCGCTTTGGGAAGCATGACTCGCCTGCTCGTTGGAACCCTGTTTGCGCCCCCGATGCCAGCTGGTCTTTTCGCCGCACTCCTTTGTATTGCCTTCAGCCTCGCATATCGAGGAGTCTTGCACCAGAGCACTGTGCTCACTGATTATACAGGAGTCTCGGTATGCCGGTAGATTCGTCCTCTCCCCTTTCAATCTCCGAACAAGCCACTGACGCGAGCGCCGGGGACGACCAAATCGCCGTCCGGCGCCAGCGTCGCAACCGCGCCTTCGCCAACGGTCTCCTTGGCTCAATGGCAGCAATCGTCGTAAGCACGCATTGGGTCGATAATCCGGGCTTCGCCACATTGCTGCTGCGGTCAGGCGCTGAGGCTGGCCTGGTCGGAGGGCTGGCGGACTGGTTTGCCGTCACGGCGCTGTTTCGCCACCCTTTAGGTGTCCCGATTCCGCATACCGCTATCATCCCGAACAGCAGGGATCGCATTGCCACAACGCTCGGGCGCTTCATAGAGCGGCATTTCCTTACGGCGGACACTGTCCTTGCCAAGTTGCGCAGTGTTGGCGTCGGACACCGCTTCGCCACCTGGATTGCTCTTCCTTCCAGTGCCGATGCGATCGCCGATACGATCGTCGACGCACTACCATACCTGATCCGATCTGCGGGAAGCCCCGACCTGCTGAATTTCGCCCATCGCACGCTTGGCGAGCAGCTTCGGCAAGCCAACTTTACGCCTGTCCTCGGTCGCGTTCTTCATGCGCTGACGGTCAGCGGAGAAGCCGACGTCGTATTCGACCGCGCCATCCAAGTTGCCGAGAAATTACTCCAGGAGAACAGCGGCCAGATCGAAAAACTTGTGCAGGAACGCAGTCGCTGGTGGATTCCGAAAGCCATAGACCGTCGGATAGCTGCTGCGCTTATTTCAGGTGTGATCGAAGTATTGCACAAGCTGCAGGAGCCAGAAGGTGACGCGCGGCTGAAATTCCGGAAAGCAATTTTGGACCTTGTTCACACCCTGCAAACATCTCCCGAGCAGCGGGAACAGATAAATGCAGCCAAAAACCGTTTGCTCGAGCATCCCGGCATTCAGGCATGGCTCGGTTCAATTTGGACCGAGCTGTCAGAGCTTGCTCTACAGGATTTGCAAACGCCATCGTCGAAGACGCGCGCCAGCCTTCAGCGTGGGCTTTCCCTGTTCGGACAGGCGCTTGCAACCGATGAGGCAATGCAGAAACACCTCGACTCTGCGCTGGAACGCTTGGCGCTTTATATCGTCACGTGGCGCGGCGAGATCAGCTCCTTCTTCAGCGACGTCGTCAGGAACTGGGACACGAAAGCTCTATCGGACCGCCTCGAACTGGTTGTCGGGAGCGATCTCCAATACATCCGCATGAATGGAACCATTGTAGGCGCGCTCGTCGGATGCCTCCTCTATCTCGGAACATGGGCGATTTCCTAAGAAATCGCGCCGCCCAGCAAAGCCTGCGACTGTCATCAAGCTTTTGTAAAAATCTCCTATCTCGCTCGCGAATGGTCGCCTTGGCGGCATGAAAGTGAGCGAATCGAGATGCGTCTTCAAAAAACCGCCCGTGTCGTTCACCGCACAGCGGGCCGTCTACGGATCAAAATTCCCGCTGCGCGCTATCAGGTCGCGTTTTTCGCCAATCTGCAGCGAGAGCTTCTCGGCGCGGAGGGCATATCCAGCGTCACCGTCAATCCCACGGCCGCAAGCCTGGTGATCGTGCACGATAATAGTATCGATCCGTTGGCTGCCTGCCGTGGCATTCCGTATCTGACGGTCGAATCGACTTTTCATCCGCTCGTCGTGACGAACGGTCGGGCTGACGGCATGAGCGGGCGCGAACTGGACCTGGTGTTCCTGCTGGCAAAGTTTCTGCCTCTCGTCTTCGCGAGGCATCCTGCTGCCCAACTGGCAGAGGTCCTGGCCGAACCGGTACTTCGTGCGGTTGTCGGCACCATGATGCGACCTCAGTCGCATCGATCGTCGACTGTAGCGCATGAGCAAGCCGAAGAACCTATGCCGATCGCAGCATAAGGCCGGGGGGCTGCAATTACACCGGTGCCGGAAGGTTCGTCTGCTCCTTTGCACGGGTCCAGACCAACTCGCCGTCGGCGGCATCACGTCGCGATTTCATCCATTCCATTGCCAGGAAGGGAAGAGTTCCACCGGCGAGGGTAATGATGGCGTCTGTTCCTGTGATCGGTGCTATCCCAAGAAGCCTTCTGAAAAACGGTATTAAGAGGCAGCCGGCCTGAACGGCCATCGACCCACCAATGATCAGCGAGAGCGCGTGATTGGGCGGTCGCGGGCTGCGATCAAAGATGCTGTGCCTATCGGAACGCGATGTAATGGCATGAAGAAGCTGGGCCATCACCAGGCTTTCGAAAGTCATAGTCCTCGTGATTGGAGAATCCAATCCATAGCGCGTGGCGCCGAGAAGGCTCACCGCCATCGCTCCGCCGCTTATGATCGCAGATTGAGCGGCAAGCCGCCCGATTTCACCGCGCCGCAATATCGCCGTGTGGTCTTCTTTCGGTGCCTGCCGAAGAATGTCGGGTTCAGGCGCTTCCATCGCCAATCCGATGCCGGGCAGCACGTCCGAGATCAGGTTTATCCAGAGGAGCTGCATCGGCGAGAGCGGTGCTCCGATGCCGACCGAAGTACCTGCCAAGACCAGCAGCACCTCGCTGAGATTAGTGCTAACCAGGTAGCGAATGGTTTTCCGAATGTTGCGGTGGGTCGTGCGGCCTGTTTCGATGGCGGTGGCGAGACCGCCGAGGCCACCAGTGTGGATGATGACATCCGCGATTTCCCTTGCGGCATTCATGCTCTGCTGCTGGCCGATCGCAACGCCCACGTCTGCAGCCTTCAACGCAGGGCCGTCGTTCACTCCGTCACCAACCATTGCTACGGTTACACCTGCTTCCTGAAGGGAGCGAACGATTTGCAGCTTTTGCGCCGGGCTGACCCGACTGAACGCATGCGCGCGACGAGCGGTCTGGGCAAGCTCGCCCGAAGACATTTCTTCGAGGTCCGCGCCATCGACGATTTCCACCTCGCCTCGACCGTTCAGCCCGATAAGCTCGCTAACGGCAGCCGCCGTTGCCTTCTGATCACCCGTGAGCATAATCGTCTGAATGCCCGCCTCGTGCAGCTGGCTCAGCAGTTCGCTGGTACCCGGACGCACCTGATCCGCCATCCCAATAAGCCCGAGCCAGGCAAGATCTCGACCATTGTGCCCATTCGGCTTGGAACCTGTGGCCTGTCCACGCGCGACACCCAGTACGCGAAGAGCCTGAGATGCCATTTCGAGATTTACTTTCCCGATGGCGCCGCGCCGCTCCGGAGTGAGTTCTCGCTCGGTGCCGTCCGGCAAGATTTCGATGCGGCAACGCGCCAGGACCTCCTTAGGGCTCCCTTTCATGGCAGTCAGCGTCCCATCTTCCATTGCATGTTGCGTCACCATGAAGCGATACGTTTCGCTCCTGCGCTGCACCGATATCCGTGCAAAGCGCTTACGCAGAGATGCAACGTCCACGCCACGGTCGAGGGCGGCCTGGACGAGGCAGCTGTCGGTAGGCGAGCCGTTCAAACGCAATCCTTCTTCCGTCTGAGCAATCTCGGCATCGTTGCACAGGCAGCACACTTCCAGCAGACTGCGCAACGCGTTCTGCGCGCCCCAATCCTCACTGATCGAGTAGGAATTGTCGCCAATCCTGATCGTATCGACATCGATGTGGCCGAGGGTCAGCGTTCCCGTCTTGTCGAAGCAAACAACCCGCGCTGCCGCAAGCGTCTCGACAGCATCCAGCTTGCGGATCAGAACACCTTCACGACGCAGTTTCTCGATGCCAAGAGCAAAGGTGGTCGTCGCCACCATCGGCAGACCTTCAGGGACTGCTGCGACGGCAACGGACATCGACGAGCGGGCCATCTGGAGAAGACCGATGCCGCGCAGCCAGCCTAGAGAGAACAGGACTGCGCAAGTGCCCAATGTCAGCCAGCCGAGCCGCTGTCCGAGGTTCTTGAGTTCCCTTTGGAGCGGCGTTTCAGGGGCGAAGGTTGCGCCGACCAGCCGCTGTATTCGTCCCGCTTGCGTGAGCGAACCTGTTGCCACCACGATCGCGCGCCCGCCGCCTCCTGTTACGATCGTTCCGCGATAGATCATGTTTGAACGGGACCCAAGAGGCACGTTCACCCGTTCGATAGCACCGACAGTCTTCTGAATGGGTGCGCTTTCGCCCGTCAGCAGGGCTTCACTAATTGTCAAAGCCTCCTCATTCAGCAGACGCGCATCGGCCGGAACAACGTCTCCCCGTTGCACCGTAAGAACGTCCCCGGGAACGATCTGCTGAACTGGGACAGTGGCAATGACGCCTTCGCGCATAATCTGGGCGGTTCGGGGCCCCTTCGCTCCCAAACTTTGGATCGTCCGTTCCGCACGGCTTTCGGTTTGGTAGCCGATGACGGCGTTCAAGCCGACAACTGCGAGAATCACGGCGGCTTCGAATGCGCCGCCGGTGAGAATGGAGACCGATGCGGCACCAAGAAGCATCGCGACCGGCAGGCTTTGAAATTGGTCCGCAAGAATGCTCGCGCGCGACCGTGGCTGAATGGTTTCGAGGATGTTGGGGCCGGTGCTTGCCAACCGCCGCAGAGCTTCATCTCCCGGCAGGCCGGCGTCTGCCGAAGCCTCCAGCTTGAAACACGATTGTTTTGGCGAAAGCGTATGCCACTCCGGCCCGGCATCGGGCATCTCGCCCGGTGCGATGATCTCACCTCGCAATAAAGCTGCGAGATAGTCGATGATGGAATCAAGGCCTGACGTAACGTCAAATTGGACGACGACATTTCCGGTCAGATCGCTGGCGGTGATGCTGGACACGCCAGGCGCCGCGTAGCCTCCCCGCTCCAGCAGAGTCTTGACTGAACTTGAGCCTTGCAATCCGCCGATTTTCAGCCTGGCCCGACCCGGGACTGATGTATGGATCCGGGTAATGGACACGGCGCTGCGACTATTGGACGACTCGGGATTCCCCGACTCGGCATGCATCCCACGGCACCCTTAAGCTGACTGTTGTACCGAACTCCACCGCAAGAGCTTGCTGGGCAAAACGACTGTGCCCGCGGTGGAATCCTTTGAGGCGACGGGTGGATGGCTTGGCGTGATGCAAAGCCCTCACGCCGGTCATGACCCGTTTCAGACGAGTATTGATGCTTAGCTGCTGGGAGACTTTTCTGCAGCTTCGCTCTTACGGGCGCGACGCGCGCCGGTTTCGCTGCTGCCTCCATTGCCCGTTTCCTTGGTCGCTTCGGCCATCTCTGTTCTGGCTTCAGCAACCAAGTCGGACGTCATTTCATTCATCTCAGCAACGGCAACTCGGCCTTGGTCGTAAGCAATCAGACCGGCCTTGAGGACCGCTTTCGAAACAGGGCGCAGCACGGATACGGCAAGCGGGGCCAAGAAGGCCGCTCCAACTCCGAAGGCCAGACCCGTTGCTAAGTTGCCGCCTTTAAATGCGTCTTCGAGTATCGCCATTGAACTTGCTCCTTGTTGGTGCCCCCATTTTTGTTACAGGTACAAACGAACTCCCAAGACTCGCAAACCTCCCAAGACTCGAGCCCCAAGACTCCAATTCGACAGCCGCATGTGGATGTCAGGATTGGTCCGCGGATTTCGGTTGCTCAGCCGCGGCTTTACGCGCTTCTTCCACTTCAGCCCGAGCCTCGGCCATGACGTCGCCGGTTCGCTCATTGAGTTCGGCGAAGGCAACTCGCGCTTGATCGTAAGCCACCAATCCAGCCTTGATAGCCGATTTGGCAAATGGCTTGAGAATGGGCGCAAGCATGGGGGCAATGACACCTGCTCCAATGCCAATCGCCAAACCCGTGACGATATTGCCACCCTTCAACAACGCCATGGTCCTACTCCTTGGAGCTTTGTCACGACGCGACTGGAGCGCGTAAGGATGGTCCAACGATTTGCCACCGGGATGGTTCCGCGCGAATATCGAAAATTGTCATCAATTTGTCACCCTCCCGTTACATTCAAGACGGTCCTGCAAAACGGTCTCTGCAACGAGGGCGGCGACGAAGCCCAGCCAGGCAAAACCGCCGTCGAACGACTCGGCGAGAGCAAGATGAGGACACAGAGCCCAGCGCCGCGGTAGCCACGAACTTGGTGCGCCTTGGCATCGTATCAGCATCGAATCGGGCGGCGGTCATGGCGGAACCGATTGTGACATGAGATCGCTACTGATCGGTCTCGCGTCTTTTATTACGACCACTTCCGGCCAAATGCCCGCCCACTGGCTGCCGCCTCACGCTTTCCGCGGTCACGCATGCAAAGTTGACGAGTTTATTCAGCTATTATGCGCTGCCAGTCTGGAATTATTCCAAGGTATAGGCCATATTAGGCCTAAGCTACTGCTTCGTGAGGACACAATGCGGCTGACACGCCAGACCAACTACGCCATGCGCATCCTGATGTATTGCGCCGCGAATACCGACCGGCTGAGCCGCATCCCGGAGATCGCGGCCGCCTACTCGGTGTCTGAACTTTTTCTCTTCAAGATCCTGCAGCCTTTGGTCGAGCATGGTCTGGTCGCGACGGTGCGCGGCAGGAACGGCGGTGTCAGGCTCGGCCGCCCGGCCGAATCGATCACCCTGTTCGACGTCGTGCGCGTGACCGAAGAGAGCTTCGCCATGGCCGAATGCTTCGAGAACGAGGCCGCCGAATGTCCGCTGGTCGACAGTTGCGCACTGAATTCGGCGCTGCGCGAGGCGCTCAATGCGTTCTTCGCCGTGCTCGAGCGCCATACGATCGCCGACATGGTGGCGGCGCGCCCGAACGTGCGCCATCTGCTCGGCATCGACATGCTGGTGCAACGAGCGCCGGCCGCCTGAATTTGCCCTTTACGCTCTCCGAGCGTTTGCGCTGCCCCTCACCTGCCTGCCGGCATCCTCTCCCCGTATAGTGACGGGGAGAGGGACGATGTCATCGACGGTTTCGCCAATCTCCATCGTTGCAAAAAGGCCGGCAGGGCGATGAGGGGCAGCGCCGACCTTGCAAGTTGGAACTTACGCCGATGACTGCGGCAGGACGAACGGCATGTCTCCGGCCGGCAGCATGCCGACCCTCAGCCGGCAATCGAATACTTTTTCGATCAGATCGTCGCTCAGCACGTTCTGCGGCGAGCCGGTGGCGGCAAGCCTGCCGCGGTGCATGACGAAAATTCGGTCGGCATACATGGCCGTCAAATTAAGGTCGTGCAGGATAGCGACCACGCCGCCGCCCCTTCTGGCGAAATCGCGGGCGATGTTCATGATGATCAATTGGTGCTTGATGTCGAGGCTGGAAACCGGCTCGTCGAGGAAGAGATAGCGCGGTTTTCCGTCGAGGACCGGCGCCCAGACCTGGCAGAGCACACGGGCCAGCTGCACGCGCTGCTGTTCGCCGCCCGAAAGCTCGTGGTAGAAACGGTCGGCAAAGCCATCGAGATCGACCCGCGCCAGCGCCCGTTCGGGCAGGCGCTCGTCCTCGCCGGGCAGCGCGCCCGAGCGCCCGCCGAGCAGGCCGAGCCTGACGATCTCGCGCACCGTGAAGGGAAAGGACAGCGTCGTCGCCTGCGGCAGCACGGCGCGCAGCATGGCTGCCTCGACCGGCTTCATCACCGACAGGTCGCGGCCGTTGATGGTGACCTCTCCCGAATAGGCAAGATCGCCGGATAACGCTTTCAGGAAGGTCGTCTTGCCCGAACCGTTTGGGCCGACGATGGCCGCGATTTCGCCAGGCTGCACCTTGCCGCCGATCGCCACCGAGACATCCCGCGCTTCGATCATGCCCGCACTTCGATCATGAAAAGTCCTCTCACAGGTCCCCCTCTCCCAGGTCAATGACGCCACGCTTGCGCAGCAGGATCCAGAGGAAGAAGGGAGCGCCGGCGATCGCGGTGACGATGCCGATCGGCAGCTCGGCCGGCGCCACGATGGTGCGGGCGACGGCATCGGCCAGAAGCAGCAGGCAAGCGCCAAGCAAAGCCGAGGCCGGCAGCAAATAACGGTTGTCGGGGCCGATAGCCAGGCGCAGCAGATGCGGCACGACGATGCCGACAAAGCCGATGCCGCCGCTGACGGCAACAGACGCCCCGACCGCCGCCGAAACGCCGATAATGGCCGTGTATTTCAGCCGCTGCACCGGGATGCCGAGATGGCCGGCGGTGGCTTCGCCGAGCGCCAGCGCGTTGAGGCCGCGCGCCAGGAACGGCATCGCCGCCAGCGCCAGCACGATCACAGGCCCGACGGAACCGATCTTTTGCCAGGTCGCGCCGGCGAGCGAGCCGAGTTGCCAGAAGGTCAGGTCGCGCAACTGCCGGTCGTCGGCCATGAAGATCAGGATACCGGTCAGCGCCATGGCAAGGGCCGCCAGCGCAATGCCGGCAAGCAGCATGGTGGCGACCGAGGTTCGGCCGTGCCTGGTGGCGACCTGATAGAGCACCAATGTCGTCGCCAGCCCGCCGCAGAACGCCGCCAGCGGCAGGGCGAGTGTGCCCAGCACCGCAATTACCGGCGCCAGCACCGTGGCGCCAAGCACGATGACGGCCACCGCGCCGAGGCTCGCTCCCGCCGAAACACCGATGAGACCGGGATCTGCCAGCGGATTGCGGAACAGCCCTTGCATCACCGCGCCGGAGACGGCAAGCGCTGCGCCGATCAGCACACCGAGGGTGACGCGCGGCAGGCGGATATCGTAGACGATCAGGCGGTCGCGTGCGCTCAGCGCCTCGTTGCCGGGTGCTGCACCCAACAGCCAGTCGCCAACGACGCTGACGGCCGAGGCATCGGATGCGCCTGAGGTCAGCGACAACAGGACGGCAACGGCAAGCCCCAGGCACAAAAGCAGGATGGCGATACGCGCGCGCCCCGAACGGTCACCGTCGGATGCTGCCGCCATAGTGCCCGCACCAGCGATCGATTGATCCACCATTGGGCGCCCGCTCAGTCCGCGGCCTGCCCGCCATAAAGCGAGGCGGCAAGATCGCGGATGACGTCGGCGGTGCGCGGCCCGAAGCCGAGCAGATAGCCGCCATCCATGCGGATCACCTTGCGCGCCGCACCCGCCGGTGTCGACAATATGGCCGGGTTCGCGAACAATTCATCATCCGATGCGGCAGGGCCGGCGTTGTTCATCATCAGGATCACGTCGGGCTTGGCGGTGATAACAGCCTCGTCGGACAATTGCTTGTAGCCGGAGAAGCCGTCAACCGCGTTGACGCCGCCCGAAAGCTTGATGATGCCGTCAGCGGCAGTCTTGCTGCCGGAAGCGAGGATCTTGCCGCCCTGCATCGACAGCACGAACAGGACGCGCTTGCGGTCCTTGATCGAAACGGTCTGCTTTTCGGCGGCCTTCAGCTTGGCATCGATCTCGGCTGCCAGCGCATCGGCCTTGGCGTCGGCGCCAAGCGCCTTGCCGACGATGCGGATCTTTTCGAGAATGCCTTCATGGTCGTAGCGCTCGGGCACCTCGATGAACGGGATGCTCGTCTTCTTCAGCACATCGACGGTTTCCTTCGGCCCGCTGCCGTGCAGTGCCAGGATGCCCGACGGATTGACCGACAGCACACCTTCCGGCGACAACTGGCGCATGTAGCCGACGTCAGGCAGCTTGAGCGCCGCCTCGGGATAGCGGCTGGTCGAATCGCGAGCGACCAGCCGATCCTGCTCGCCGAGCGCAAAGACGATCTCGGTGATCGAACCGCCGATGGCCGCTATCTTCGACGGGTCCGCAAAGACCTCCATGCCATCGGTGGCACGGGCCGGCAGCAATGCGGCAAAGGCCAGGGAAAGGCCGATCGCGGCCCCAAGCGCCATTCTGAAAACACCCGCCCGTTTAAGCAAAGGAGCCATTGTCGTTGTCCTCAGGCTGCGGTCGGACTTGGAATGCGCGGCAGGTTCTCTGCCAGAAACCGCCAGTCCTCGCGTTCGCTTTCGCCTTCATGGCGCTTGCCGAAGAACTGGATGATCATCTTGCCGTCGGCGCCATAGGCTTCGAGAGACGTGACATGGCCGTCCTTGGTCGGCTTGCGCACGGCCCAGACCTCTTGGATGTGGTCGGTTCGCAGATGCAGGCGGAAAGTCTCATCCAGCACGTTAATCCATGGCCCCATCGGCTTGATCGACTTGATCGGGCCCGAATGGATCTGGATGCAGCCGCGATTGCCGACAAAGCACATGATCGGCATCTCACCCTCGGCGGCGTGATGAAACATGGCGTTCACGGCATCGTTGTCGAGCAGCCAGGCGTAATCCTGGCCGACCATGCGCATCGCCTGGCGGCGGTCGAGCTTCAGCGTCTTCAGCATGCCGAAGAACTGATGCACATCGGTCAGCCGGCTCCAGCGGTCGCGCAGATCGTCGACATCAGCGGAAGCGTCGGAAGTCTCGGCCTCGTCGGCAAATCCGCCTTCTGAAATCGCAACGGTCGGCTCCTGGTTCGGCGATTCGAGTTCTGCCACCAGCTTCTGATAGGAATAGAGGTTGGACGCGAGCCGCAGATGCACCTTGTGCACCGGCTCGCCTGACGCGTCGAAGAACTGCAGACTGCGCCTGATATCGCCGCCGTCGCGCTGTTCGACGGCAAAGCCGTGCGCCCAGACTTTCGGGAAGATGCGTAGGTCGATGTTCTCGCCAAGCACCATCGCATTGTGGTTGCCGGTGACGACTTTGTCGTAGACGCCGATCTTCTCGTGCACAGCGCTTTCGTTGCGGGTCAGCGCCATGACCTCGCCGACGGCCTCGAGGCCGGTAAGAAGATCGTTGACGCGCGGCTCGACGCGGACGACGCCGTCGCCGCAATGTGCGGCGACCAGCTCGGCCTCCGAAATGCCGAGCTCGGCGGCGAGATCGCGCTCGCGCGTCCTCGGATTGTCTGCCCGCGCCCGCCGGATCTCGTGCGGTGTGGCTTTTACGCGCTGGTCCATATCTTACTACCTACTTGTTGAGGATGAGCTTGCCCTGGCGGGTGATCTTCAGCCGGTAGAGCGCTCCGTGATGCTCGATGCCGATCTCGTGCTCGCCCTGGAACAGCGTGTTGCTGGACAGGGTTCTCACCGTCAACGGGACCCGATCGAAACGAGCTGAATTGTCGTCGGAACGGCGGACGCGATAGCGAAAGTCACTGGGATTGTGCGTGTTCATCTGGTTCGATTCCTTTCCTGGGCCGGGCGTCTGGCTAGGCGTTGCGTAGATGCCGATCTATTTCTTGACTTTAATAATCATGTTTATTAGTCAGTGCAATACAGGACTAAATGAGTCAAGATTGAAGACGCCGGACACCACGAAAAATGCCAGCATGCGCCAAGCCAGCCAGCATCGAACCTGGAATTTTGGAGTTGGGGCATGGGGTGGGCGAATTGGGGACGGCTGGGTCTGGCGCATCGAGGTCCGGCGCATCGATCGATGGCAAAGGGGATAGCCGCATTGCTGGCAGGTGCTGCGGCGATCGCGTTGCTCACCCCGTCGGCCAGTGCTCAGTCGGCCAGTGCTCAGTCGGCCAATGCTCAACAGGCCGCCCAACCGGCAACGGAACAGCAGCAGGCCGAACAAGCGCAGACGCCTGAAGAGGCTGTGCCGGCCCCGGTAGGCGCGACGCTGCTCGACCAGATCCTGGTCATCAGCCGCACCGGCGAGACGGCGATCGATTCCCTGGCTTCGGCCAGCCATGTCGATCAGGAGCAATTGGAACGCCGCATGGCGACGACGCCTAACGAAATGCTGTTCGGTGTGCCAGGTGTAGCGGTCCAGTCAGACGCAAGGCGCGTCAGTTCCTCAATCAACATCCGTGGCCTGCAGGACTTCGGCCGTGTCGCGGTGATCGTCGACGGTGCGCGGCAGAATTTCCAGCGCTCCGACCACGGCACGCAATCGACCTTCTATATCGACCCGGAACTCGTCAACTCCGTCGACGTCATCCGCGGCCCGGTCGCCAACATCTACGGCTCGGGCGCCATTGGCGGCGTCGTCTTGTTCGAGACCAAGGACGCGGACGACTTTCTTCGCGACGGTGAGACATGGGCGGCATCCGCGACCGGGGGCTACGAGAGCAATGGCGAAGGCTGGACGACCAGCGCCGCTGGCGCCTACCGTTTCAACGAGAACTGGGATGTCCTCGGCAACATCGTCTACCGCGACTATGACGACTACAAGGATGGCGGCGGCGATACGGTGAACGGCACCGGCTTCGATGTTTTGAGCGGCCTGCTCAAGACGACCATCCGCCCCAGCGACAACAGCGAGTTGAAGCTTGGCTGGGTGGGCTCAAGCGACGGGTGGAACGAGGTCAGCGGCGGCACGCCGGTGAATGACGTCGACCTGGAGGCGAATACCTTCACGGCGCGCTACAACATCACCGATGAGGACAAGAGCTGGCTCGATCTCCACGTCAACGCCTCTTACAACAAGACCAATTTGGAGATGACAAGCCTCGTTCCGCAAAACCGGTTTGATCCAGTCACCGGTCTTCCCATCGTCCTGCCTGTGGGTTCGATGTCGACTTTCGATATCGGCACTTCGGGCATCGACATCTGGAACACCTCGCGGTTCGAGACCGCCGGCATTGCGCACGAGCTGACCTATGGTGGCGACTGGGTTGGCGACGACGTCGAGACGGGTGGCGCCGCAGGCGGCGCCAGTTTCTACACCCCTTCGGGCAAGCGAAACGTCTCCGGCGCCTACATCCAGGACAAGCTCACCTGGGACTGGCTCGAAGTCATCGCCGGGCTGCGTTACGACAGCTACAAGCTCGAAAGCGATGTCGGCGAAACTTCCGGCGACCGGCTGTCGCCGCGCATCACCGTCGGCGTCTCGCCGTTCGAAACCGCCAGCCTTTCGGGACTGCAATTCTACGGCACCTATGCGGAGGGATATCGCTCTCCGTCGCTGTCGGAAACCCTCATCAGTGGCAACCACCCGGCAGGCGTCAGCTTTCCGTTTCTCCCCAATCCCGATCTGAAGCCTGAAATCGGCAAGACCGTCGAATTCGGTGTCAACTACAAGCAGGACGACATCCTCGACGCCGGCGACGCGTTTCGTTTCAAGGCGGCCTACTTCAACAACGACGTCGAAGACTACATCGACGGCGTCACCCTGTCGGCATTCGACCCGACCAGCGGCTGCCCATTCGGCCCCGGCATCCCGATCTGCTTCCAGTACCAGAATTTTGCAAAAGCCAAGATCCGCGGCTTCGAAATGGAAGGCGTCGTCTATGACGCCAGCTGGGGTTTCGCCGGGCTTTCGGCGTCGATCATCGATGGCTACACCATCTCATATGACGGCGAACGGGCAGACCTCGTCACCGTCCCATCTTCCCAGGTCACCGCGCAGCTCGGCTTCCGCTTTCTGGAGGACAAGCTGACCGTCGGCGGCGAGGTGCAGTACAATGGCAAGCCGAAGGGCAATCCAGTGGCCAAGGACTACACGCTGGTCAACGCCTTCGCCAGCTACCAGGCGACCGACAATTTCAAGGTCGATTTCCGCGCCGACAATTTGTTCGACGTCAAATACACCAACCCGTTGAATGCATCGGCCACGAGTGTAATTTACGAGCCCGGCGTCACGCTCAAGCTGGCGGCGACAATGCGGTTTGGAGGCTGACGACAATGAAACGCTTGACGGCATCGCTTCGCCTGCTGACCTCGGTGCTGGCGATGCCGCTTGTGCTGGGTCCGGCGTGGGCGCAACAGTCCGCGCCGGCCCCTGCTCTCACGCTTGAACTCAATGGCGCACAACCTTCCGACAAGGGCTGCCGTCTGACCTTCGTGGTCAACAACACGCTCGGCGCCGACCTCTCGAAGGCGGCGTTCGAGATCGCGCTGTTCAACGAGGCCGGCGTCGTCGACCGGCTGACCGTGCTCGACTTCAAGGACCTGCCGGCGGGCAAGACCAAGGTGACGCGTTTCGATCTTGCCGGCGCCGACTGCGCCAAGGTCAGCCGCGTGCTGATCAACAGCGCGACCGAATGCGCCGGCACCGGCATCCAGCCGGACGCTTGCATGCGTGGACTGAAGACCGAGACCAGGACCGGCATCGCCTTCGGGGTCTGAGAAGGCAGTGGGACTGGAGCCCGCACCCGCACGAAACATAGTGGTGTGGTCCGCTGCCTGTTGCCGCCAGGGCAAATGATGTTGATTTGACAAGTCCGCGCCGGTTGCGGCAGGTCTCGCCGCGAGCCATGCAGAACATCAGTCCCCTCCCCGACGCCGATGGCGAACTGGCGATTGCGCCGACCGGACCGCTTGCGCCTGCCCGACCGTCAGCCATGAGCCGCAAATGGACGGCGGCGATCGTCGCCTCCTGCCTGTTTCATGCTGCGGTGGCGGCCGCTTTTCTCATCGCACCTGCCGGCACGTTTGATGCCGGGGACGCAATCGAGATGGAAGGCGCCGATCAAACCGGCGCCAACGTGGTCGGCAGCGACTTGGATAGTCAGGTCCCGGGCGCGCTGACCGTCACCCTGGTGCCCGACCCGCGGCCGGCCAAGCCTGAGGTCAAGCCCGAGGCGCGTGCCGAACGGCCCACCGGGGACCGGCCCATCAGGGAAGTGGCCGCACAGCCCCCCGCGCCCTTGCCGCGGATTGTTGAACAATCCACTGCCGCGCCAGACATGTTGATGGCCGACACCCCTGACGAGCAGAGCGTGGCTCCGAAGATCGAAACGCCGGCAGAGCCGGCTGCTCCGGCCGAAAGCACCGAGGCGCCCCCTGTCGATGTCGGACAGCCGCCGATCCCGACGCCAAGGCCGAGCCCGACACCAGGTCCTGGCGGAGCCGACGAAACGAACGAGGCCCGCGGCGCGGCGGATGGCGAGGAACGCGCCGCGGTGGCTTCCAGCAAGGGCAGGGAGCAGGCAGCGGCAGGCAATGCGATAGAATCCCGCTACAGCGGTGAAGTTCAGAAGAAGCTTGCCCGCGCCAACCGTCGTGTTTCGAAAGCGATACAGGCGAGCGCTCGCAACAATGCCAGGGTCGTTTTCGTTGTCATGGCCGACGGCAGCATCAGCGACATACAGCTTGCCGAAAGCTCAGGTTCTGCGGAGCTTGATCAATTCGCGTTGACACTGGTGCGCAAGCAAGCGCCGTTCCCTCCCATTCCAACCGAAACCGGCAAGTCAAGCTGGGTGTTTAAAGCGCGGATTGGTCCATTTTAACACCCTGCGCCTCATCGTTTCAGGCATTCCAACACACATCATAAACTGCAGTCACGAAAGGACGGCCAATGTACATCGCCATGAATCGCTTCAAGGTCCACAATGGCTCGGAAGCCGCTTTCGAGGACGTCTGGAAGAACCGTGATTCCAGCCTGTCGGAAATGAAGGGTTTCAAGGAATTTCATCTGCTGCGCGGTCCGGTCAACGAGGCCGAAGGCTACACGCTGTTCGCCTCGCACACCCTGTGGGCAAGCCATGAGGATTTTGTCGCCTGGACCAAATCCGAGAACTTTCGCGCCGCGCACCGCAACGCCGGCTCCACCAAGGTGCACTATCTCGGCCATCCGCAGTTCGAAGGCTTTTCGGTCGTCGAGGGCGCGTGAGTAGACGCCGTCGGTGAAGCTGCCGATCTCCCCCGCAAGGGGGGAGATCGGCCGTCATCTCGGCCTTCGCCAATCGCGGGAACGCAGGCGAACAAGGGGCAAATTCAAACCTGAAGCGATTGCCACGACGCCTAAGAGCAACGAAGGGTCATGGGCTGGACCTCACGCTGCGGCCAGCAGGCTGGCATTGCCGCCCGCAGCCGTGGTGTCGACGCAGACGGCGCGCTCATGTGCATAGGCCGCCGGGTTGAGCACTTCGCTGACCAGCGGCACGATCGGGCCGGCGCGGTCGGCGATCACCTTGCGCACGATACGCGCGGCCTCGGACGTGCCGGAAAAGGCAACGACGTCGACGCGCAGCGCGCGCGCCTCGACCGGGTCGGGTCGGCCGTCAATGGCCGCCAGCGGCAGGCCCTTGCCGGTCAGCGGCGACAGTGCCGCTGGCGCGCCGGGCGCGACGGCCAGCACCGCATTGCCGGCCGCCAGCGCCTGGATGGTCTGGGCAAGCAGCGTGTCGGCATCCGGTCCGAGGCAGAGCACGCGGCCGCGCGGCGACAGCGACAGCGTGTTGGCCTCGCCGGTCGGTCCGGGCAAATCGACCTGGCCGAAATCGATGCTGGCGGCGGCACCGATGGCCGCAGCACCCTTGCCGCGCAAATGCTTCCTCAGCACCGCCACCCGGTCCGCCCGCGTCGACCAGCCGCCCAGCGCCGGGTTCGGCAGATTGTCGGCGAGTTCGGTCGCCGTCACCTTGCGGCCGTTAGGAATAGGCGTGCCCGCCTGCGGCCCCTTGCGGAACCGCCTGAGATAGTGCGGCCCGCCGGCCTTCGGTCCGGTGCCGGAAAGCCCTTCGCCGCCGAACGGCTGCGAGCCGACGACGGCGCCGATCTGGTTGCGGTTGACATAGATGTTGCCGGCATGGATGCCGTCGACGAAATGCTGGGCGCGGCCTTCGATGCGGGTGTGCAGGCCGAAGGTCAGGCCATAACCCTTGCGGTTGATCGCGGCGATGACCCCGTCGATGTCGTCGGCGTCGAAGCTGGCGACATGCAGCACCGGCCCGAACACCTCGCGCTCCATGTCCTCGATCCCCTTGACCCGAAAGACATGCGGCGCCACGAAGCGGCCATCCTTCGGCGTTTCGAGTTTGGCGATCAGCCGGCCCTGCAGGCCCATGTCAGTGCAATAGTCGCGGATCGATTTTTGTGCCTCGTCGTCGATGACCGGGCCGACATCGGTCGATATCCGCCAGGGATCGCCGAGGCTGAGCGCTTCCATCGCGCCCTTCAGCATCTCCAGCATCTTCTTCTCGACGTCCTTCTGCACATAGAGCACACGCAGGGCCGAGCAGCGCTGGCCGGCACTCTGGAAGGCCGAGGCAAGGATGTCGCGAACCGCTTGTTCGGGAAGCGCGGTGGAATCGACGATCATGGCATTCAACCCGCCGGTCTCGGCGATCAGCATGGCATCGGGCGCTGCAGTCTCGGCCAGTTGCTTTTCGATCAGCTTGGCGACCTCGGTCGAGCCGGTGAAGCAGACGCCGGCAATGCGTGGGTCGGCGGTCAGCGGGCCACCGACCGAGGGGCCGTCGCCGGGCAGAAGCTGGATGACGTCTTCCGGCACACCGGCTTCGCGCAGCAATTCGACCGCGCGGAAGGCGATCAGCGGCGTCTGTTCGGCCGGCTTGGCGATGACCGAATTGCCGGTCACGAGTGCTGCCGCGATCTGCCCGGTGAAGATGGCGAGGGGAAAATTCCATGGCGAGATGCAGGCGATCGCGCCGCGCGCTTCCGTGCCGGGTTCGGCATTGGCAGCCTCGGCGGCATAATAGCGCAAGAAGTCGACCGCTTCGCGCACTTCGGCGACACCGTCGGCCAGCGATTTGCCGGCCTCGCGGCTGGCGAGCGCGAAGAATTCGACGGCATTGGCCTCATAGAGGTCGGCGGCGCGGTTGAGGATGGCGGCGCGCTCGGCGACGGCGCGCTTCGCCCATGCCGGCTGTGCCTCCACCGCGATGCGCACGGCGGTCGCGACCTGCTTGGCGGTGGCCTCGCTGACCGTGCCGACCACTTCGTCGGGCTTTGCCGGATTGACCACCGGACGTTGCTTGCCGTAGCCGGCGGCACGGGTGATCGGCTTGGCGTGCCAGCGGTCCGGGCCGGCAAACTCGGTCTTCGCCTTGTCGATCGCGGCCAGCGTCACCGGATCGGTGATGTCGAACCCCCTCGAGTTGCGGCGGGCAGGACCGAAGATCGCCGACGGGCTGGGGATCGCCGGATTGGCGGCGGGACCCTGTTTCTCGACCGTCTCGAGCGGGTCGCGAGCAATATCCTCCGGCTCGACCTCCTCGTCGGTGAGCTGGTGGACGAAGGAAGAATTGGCGCCGTTTTCGAGCAGCCGGCGGACCAGATAGGCAAGCAGGTCGGAATGGGCGCCGACCGGCGCATAGATGCGGCAGCGCGTACCCTCGGCCCGCCGCACCGTCTCGTGCAGCGCCTCGCCCATGCCGTGCAGGCGCTGGAACTCGAAGGAGTCACGATCCCCGGCCATCGACAGGACGGCGGCGACGGTGTGGGCGTTGTGGGTGGCGAATTGCGGATAGATGCGGTCGGTCATCGACAGCAGCTTTTTCGCGCAGGCGAGGTAGGACACGTCGGTGTTGGTCTTGCGGGTGAACACCGGATAGCCGTCGAGCCCGAGCGTCTGCGCTCGCTTGATCTCGGTGTCCCAATAGGCGCCCTTGACCAGCCGCACCATGATGGTGCGGTCGTGCTTCTTCGCCAGCGCATAGAGCCAGTCGATGACGAAGGCGGCGCGCGGACCATAGGCCTGGACGACAACGCCAAAACCGTCCCAGCCGGCGAGTTCCGGCTCCGCCAGCACCCGCTCGATTACGTCGAGTGACAGGTCGAGGCGGTCGGCCTCCTCGGCGTCGACATTGAGGCCCATGCGCGAATGGCGCGCCGCCAGCGCCAGCGACAAAAGCCGCTCGGCCATCACGGGCAGCATCTTTTCCTTCTGCGTCACTTCATAGCGCGGATGCAGCGCCGAAAGCTTGACCGAGATGCCGTGGTTCTGTCGGATGTCGGGACCATTGGCGCCGGCATCGAGCGACGAGATGGCGTCGGCATAGGCCTTGAGATAGCGCAAGGCGTCGGCCTCGGTGCGAGCCGCTTCGCCCAGCATATCGAAGGAATAGAGATAGCCTTTCTGGGTCATTGGCCGGCCGCGCTTGACGGCCTCGGCAATGGTGCGGCCGAGCACGAACTGCTCGCCCATTTCGCGCATGGCGGCAGCGACCGCCCTGCGGATGACCGGCTCGCCCAGCCGGCGCACCATGGCGCGCAGCGTGCCTTCGATGCCGTCCTCGCCTTCGTCGAGCACTCGACCGGTCAGCATCAGCGCCCAGGTCGACGCATTGACGAAGATCGAGCTCGAGCCGCCCGAATGCGCCGACCAGTCATGCGGCGCGATCTTGTCGGCGATGAGGTCGTCCATCGTCTCGGTGTCGGGTACCCGAAGCAGCGCTTCGGCCAGACACATCAGCGCCACGCCCTCCTTGGTGGAGAGGCCGTAGGCGGACAGGAAGACCTCCATCAACCGCGGATCGGACGAGCCGCGCACCGCCCGCACCAGATCGGCGGCGCGGGCCGAGATTGCCCTCCGCTCTTTCGTCGAAAGCCCTGTCGCCTCGGCCAACCGCTTCACGGCCTCGTCTTCGTCGGGCAAATAATTGGCACGGATCTGCTGGCGGATGGCATCGAGCGCTGGCATGACGGTCCTGTAGAGCGAGCATCAGAGAGCGGTCCGGCGGTCACCGGACCGAATGGCGCAAGCTAGCACAAAGCGTGGTTTCGGTCGGTCCAAAGAAATCGACACGGCAGGTCGATTGAACTATCATGGGCCGGATTTTCCCCCAACTTGACCACAGAATCGATGAACGAAGACCAATTGGACCGCATCGACAGGAACATCCTGTCGGCGCTGGGCAGCGACGGCCGGCTTTCCATGTCGGAACTCGCGGCCAAGGTCGGCCTGTCGAAGACGCCGGTGCAGGCGCGGGTCAAGCGGCTGGAAAAGGACGGTATCATCCGCGGCTACCAGGCGATCATCGATCGCGAGCGCATGGGCGAAGGCCATGTCGCCTTCGTCCAGGTGAAATTGTCCGACACCCGCTCGGCCGCGCTCGACGCCTTCAACCGCGCCGTGCAAACGGTGCCGGAGATCGAGCAATGCCACATGATGGCGTCGAGCTTCGACTATCTCCTGAAAGTCCGCACCACCGACATCGCCGCCTACCGCCGCGTGCTCGGCGAGCGCATCTCGGCCCTGCCCCACGTCGCCCAGACCTCGACCTTCGTGGCGATGGAGACGGTGAAGGATCGGTAGGCATTCACCGAGCTCGTCAGTTCATCCGGCTCGTTCAAGACGCTCCTGAATCTGCCCCTCGATTGCCCTCAGGAAATGGTCGGACGTCGATGTCCATCCAAAGAGTATCTGCACGAGCGTAATCGAGGCGTCATGGTTGCTCCTTGGGGAGTCCAACGCGATGGGCTCGCTCGTGCAATCCGTCAGCAGGATGCAGTGATAGTCCCTGAAAAAGGCGTCCCGAATTGTCGACTCCACACACACGCTGGTCGTGCATCCTGTCACGATCAGCTGTTTGATGCCTGCGGTCTTCAGAACAGCATCGAGTTCGGTCTCGTAGAAGCCGCTGAACCGGGTTTTGTAGAGGACAACATCCCCCGCCTCCGGCTTTAGGTCGCTGACGATATCCGTTCCCCAGGTGTCGCGGATCAGAATCCGGCTCTCGCTGCCGTCCGGCGCTGTCATGCTCTCACCGACCCCAAAGATCTGGAGATGTCGGAGACGATTGGGACTATCCGATGTCCCGAGATCCGAAAGGTCGGAATGATACCCCATCTTCAGATAGATGATGGGCAGTCTCAATTTGCGAGCGGCCGCTATTACGCTTGCAGTAGGGCCGACAGCCCGTTGAATCCCGGAGATATCGATGCCGGCTCTGTCGAACATCCCGCCTTTCGAGCCGAAGTCATTCTGCATGTCCACGACGAGAACTGCAGTCTTGGCCGGATCAATTGAAACAGGTTGAGGCTTTGCGTCGATGACAAATGGCTGCATTTTTATCCTCCCACAGCCTGAGGTGTCGCACTTTGCGCCTTGGTTATCATGATCAGCGACCCTGCATTGTGTCAACAAAAGGGGGCTACATCGGTGCTTGGCGGCCCAGACAGTGGTCCGCTCTTGTCGAAAACAAACCCAACGTCACTCCGCCAGCGTCTTCAAAAACGCCACCAGCGCCGCGAGCTCGCGGTTCGAAAGCTGCAGCGGGTGGACCTCGGATACACCCTCGACACTGGCCGGCGCTTTCGAATAATGCGCCACCACCTCCTCGAGCGAGGAAAATTGCCCGGCATGCATGTAGGGCGCACGGGTGGCGGCGCCGCGCAGCGACGGCGTCTTGTAGGCGCGGACGAGTTCCGGTCCGGCCTTGACCATGAAGCGCAGCTCGCCACAGGCGCTGGCGTCGCCATCGCGAAACGCGCCGAAACAGTTGAACGGATCGGCCTCGACCTGCGCCACCGCGTCTATGCGGCCGCGATCCGGCGGCAGATTCGCCACCGGCGGCACGCCGGTGCTGTGAAAACCGCCGTCGGTGAAACGCGGCCCGGTATGGCACGTCACGCAATTGGCCTTGCCGATGAACAGTTTTAGCCCGAGGATTTCTTCGGGCGACAAGGCATCGTCGCCCTGCGGCGCCTGTATACCGGTATCCAAAGCGGCGGCGAACCGGTCGAAGCGCGTCTGCGGTGGCGCGATCGATCGCTCGAAGGCGGCGATCGCCTTGCCGATATTGGCGAAGACGCGGTTGACGTCCTCGGCTTGCGCATCGGACATGGCATTCCAGGCAGCCTTCTCGGCATCGCTGCCGAGCGGACTGGCATTGGCCGGCACATTTGAAAGATCGGGCAGCGGCCCGAAGATGCGCTCGTAGCGCTCGCCGAATCGCGCCTTGATATAGTGCGCGTAGGCGGCGCGGTTGCCGGCCTGCTCCAGCGGATTTTCCAGCGGCGCCAGCGCCTGCGCCCAGAGACTGTCGCGCCGCCCGTCCCAGAAGAACCATGCGTCATGCGCAACGCTGGCCAGCGGCATGGTGCGCCGGTTGGTGCGGCCGACACCAACCGCTCGCGGCAGATCGTCCTGGAACTGCCGGTCGATCTTGTGGCAGGTCGAGCAGGAAACCTTGCCGTCGCCGCTCAGCCCGACGTCGAAGAACAGTGTCGCGCCGAGCGCGGCGGCGGCCGGCACATCGGCGAAGCGATTGGTGGTGTCGATCTTCAGCGGCGGCAGCGCTGACAGCGCCAGCGAGGCGATGGTCTTCTTTTCGGCATCGGAAAACTCAGGCTTGCCGCAGCCGGCAAGCAGAGCCATCGCCAGCAGCGCAAAAAGTCGCGAAAAGCGGCTCATCTTGCTCCAGCGCTCAGAGCAACACATTGAAGACCACCGTGTCGGATCCGGCCGCCGCGGAAATGGCGAAATGCAGTTGCCACAATCCGCTCATTGTGAATTTCACCCCGCCGATGCGATAGCGGCCATCGCCCAGATAATCGGTCGCATGCGGGCTGGTCGGCAGACCGTGCCTGTGCTGCGGCATGCCGCCGGAAATCGTGATCGCAGCGCCCTCCACCGGGGTTCCCGCACCTGTCTTGAGGGTCAGCAGCCAGGATTGCAGTTCGCCTTGACGGACAACGCCCCGCTCCGGTTCGAAACTGGCCACGAACAATCCGTTCGCCGTCCTTTTCGAGTGGCCAATTTCGGAACCGGCAAGCCGGGGCGCTTGCGGCGCGGTCAGAAAGACGGCGGCGAGAATGCCGGCCAGCAAGGCAGCCAGACCAAGACCTGCCAGAACATAACGCCATAACGATGCCAAACCGTTTCCTCTTCCGGAGATAACGTCTCGCTGCGCAGCTTGCGTCCCGCCGTCCGCATGAGAAAACGCCGCTGGCGCAAAAATCCACCATGGCCAAGCATGGCGCTGCCGCTCACAAAAAGCTACAGCACCGGGTCTTGGTTTTGTGCATGTCGTTATCCCAAAACCGCTGCGCAAGCTTTGGGCGACATGCACCAGGAGAGAGATCCATGACAGGAAACGGCGTCGCCTCGATCGGTGAATGCATGCTCGAACTTTCAGGCCAGGCGGGGCCGAACTGGCGCATGGGTTTTGCCGGCGACACGTTCAATACGCTGTGGGCGCTGCATGCGCTGAGCGGCGACCGGCCGGCGACCTATGTGTCGGCTTTCGGCGACGACCCGTTCTCGCGCGACCAGATCGGTTTCTTTGCGCAAAACGGCATCGGCATCGGCGCCAGCCCGATCATAACAGGCGCACGGCCCGGCCTCTATGCGATCACACTGACCGGCGCCGAACGCTCCTTCACCTACTGGCGCGGCGATGCGGCCGCAAGGCAGCTTGCCTCCGACGCGGCTGCCTTGGCGAAAAGCCTTGAAAATCAGTCGCTTGTTTATTTTTCCGGAATCACTTTGGCAATTCTGGATGACGCCGCGCGCAACACGCTGCTGACCGCGGTGGCCAAGGCGCGCGCCGCCGGTTCGCTTGTCGCCTTCGATCCCAACTACCGGCCGCGGTTGTGGCGCCGGCGCGAGGAAGCGCAGACCGCGATCCTCGATGCCCTCGCAGTCACCGACATCGCGCTGCCGACCTTTCCCGACGAGCAGATGCTGTTCGGCGACGCAGCGCCGCAAGCAACCGCGCAACGGCTGGGCAAGCTGGTCGGCGAAGTCGTCGTCAAGAACGGCGAGGAGCCGGCGCTGATCGCCGCAAACGGGACCCCGCAACCCGTTCCGGCCGTGCATGTCGCCGCCCCCGTCGACACGACCGGCGCCGGCGATTCCTTCAATGGCGCCTATCTCGCCGCCCGGCTTGCCGGCCATCTCCCGACCGAGGCGGTGCTGCGCGCGCATCGCGTCGCCGCAGCCGTCGTCCAGGTGCGCGGCGCGCTGGCGCCATTCGAGACGTTAAGGGCGGCGTTCGAAGATTAATGCATGTCGCGCAAAAGCTTGCCCTCGGGCCCGACCCAGGGCCCGACCCGAGGGTGCGCAGCGGTTTTGCGATAACGACATGCATAAAAACAAGAACTAAAGCGCGTTGCATGAATCCATTCAAACGCGACACGCTTTAGGATCAAAACGCAATCAGACTGGCTGCCGCCAACGGCTGACAAGCTTGCAGCCAAAGGCGATCGCTATCCGCGCTTTTCAATGACGCCGTACAGGACGTTGCGGTTCTCGCCAAAGAACACCTGCGCCTCGACGGTGTTGCGGTCGACGCTGGCGTTGATGATGTTCCACATATCGACTTCCGACCGCAGCAGCAACACCCAGTTCATGAACGTCTCCCGGTAGCCGGCGTCAGGGTTGCCCTCTGCATAGTTCGCGAAAAGGAACGTCCCGTTCGGCTTCAACATCTGCAGGCAGGTTTTCGTGAGCTTCACGGCGACGTTGTGCGCAAGGTAGTCGTAGAGGCCGGAGGCGTAGATGAAGTCGAACTTGCCAAGCTTGTGACCCCGCATGAGCACGGTTCGTACCGAACCGTCGATGGCCTCTACCGCGGTGCCCTGGAAGTCGCGCGTGATCAATCCAACGCTCTGAGGATCCTGATCGAGCGCAACCCAGCGCTTGAGACGGCCCTCCTGCAAGGCGGTCGAGCGATTGGCCTCCCTTAAATGGCCGGCCGCAATCGCCAGGACCTCGGCTTCTGGTCCATTCCTGGTCGCAATCTCATCGACATATCGGGTTAAAAGATCGCGTCGTTCCCGGGCCGCGACGCACGACGGTACATCCTTGGTATGGCTATAGAGCGCCTTGCCGATTTCCGAGGCGTTTGCCACGCTCTCGGCCACGTGCGGATCACAATAGATGTAGTCGAGCAACTGCGCGTCGCCAGAATAACCTCTGGGCTTGTCATGGGACCACCGCGTAAGCGGATCCTCAAGAAAGTACTCCAGGACCGGGTGATTCCGCACTACCGGTATCAATGCTTGCCAAACTTCAGGATGAACCTTGGAACGCATTGCTTCGAGATACGACATCAGACGGCGAATGATCTCCGCGGGGTCCTTTCGTTGCTCGACTTGCTGGTGCGTCGTGTGGAGAATGAGCGCAAGCTCTACGCGAGCGGTTTCGAACGCTTCGCTGTGAGGCTCGAGCTTTCTTCGAGGGAGACTGGCGGCGATCATCTCGGCAGTAATCAGACTTTTGCCATCGAGGATGGTTGCCACCACATAACTCCATAGTTACAATTAACTAGATATTAGCTAGATATTGCGTAAAATTTTATCTTTGCCAAGCCACATCTCCAGCATTTTAGCGATGTCGTTAATTTCCCGCCAACCATGCTGGTTCTTTGGACGCCTTGCGGGTCGGATTCCGGATACGAGTTAACGAAAACCTATTTGCGCGACTGCATATTGTTGCGAGGCGCCGCAATCGCTGTCGCGCCCGAGGAGTCGGCCGGCATTGGGGGCAGAAGCTAGAAATGAGTTCGGAATACAAAGCCCCGTTCAAATGGGGTTTGTGGTGACGAACGAATGCGCGTCATCCGCATTGGCCGATATAGCCCATGCGGAACCGTTCGAACCGCGCTACGAGCCGCGGTCCGACGAGCTCCGCAACCTCTACCGAGAGGAAGGCCAAGCGAAGCGAAGAATGGACGCCAGGCCAGGGCTTTGGATCGCCGTTGCCATCTATCTGCTGTTTTCGGCAACGGATCTGCTGCTGATTCCGGACGTGGCACTCTATACGATCACGGCACGCTTCGCGGTCGGAGTGACTGCACTCTCGATCCTGGAAGCACAACTTCGCCAGGGAGTCGGAACGGAATGGATTGACGTGACTTGCGCTGGAGCCATCATCTTTGGCTATGTTGGGTGGCTGTGCCCAGCGGTCATGGGTGCGGACAAGGAAAGCGTCTCGTATTATATGGTCTTTGGCACCATCTTCATGATGAGCGCCAATCTCTTCTTCACGTTTAAATTCAGCCTGTCTATTGTAACTTCTGCAATAATTTTGGTAATATTGTATGTCGTAAACTATTTTGTGCCGTCTACATTAATGTACAAAATGGTATTTGGAGCTTTCTACATTTCATGCTTCACATTTACGTCTTACGTAAACTGGAAGCTGAACGAGGAACGCTACAACGTCTTCCTGAATGCCCTTGAAGCCAAAATCCAGCACAAGGAGGCCACCGAGCGCGGACAGGCGCTGTTGAATCTGTCGAGAACCGATCCGCTTACGGGTCTGGAGAATCGGCGGGCGATTGACGAGAAGCTGCGGGACTACTGGAGCGACTGGCAAAGGTCTGGCAGAAGTTTTGTGGCGATCCTCATCGACGTGGACTTCTTCAAAAGGTTCAATGACTATTACGGACATCAAGAAGGCGACCGCTGCCTGATTCTTGTCGCCAATGCCCTTGCCGAGATGATTAAGCAGTACAATGGCTCAATCGGCCGCTACGGCGGTGAGGAATTCATTGTCCTGGCTCGCATGGAGAAAAGAGAACAGGTCGCGGATATTGCCGAAGCCATTCGAAGCACGGTGGAGAACCTCGCGCTTCCCCACGAGCAGCGCAGAGACGGTATCTCGGTTGTGACGGTGAGCGTTGGCGCTGCAGTCACCAGGCCGCAGATTGGCGCCAAGCTGGAAAAAATCATCCACGAGGCCGATCGCGCGCTCTATCTGGCAAAAGCAGGCGGTCGAAATTGTACCTGGCTGTTCGATCCAAACGATCCCCAGAGCAGCGACGAGAGCGAGAATATTGCGGCTTTGCTGAAGATCGCGATCGGCCAGGATCTCGTTTCACTCGTTTACCAGCCTATCCAGAATATCGCGTCGGGCCGAGTTGAAGCCGTCGAGGCTCTGATGCGCCTTAAAATGCTGGACGGTACATCGGTTCCGCCGAGCCTATTCATTCCCGTCGCGGAACGAACTGGTGCGGTCCTGGCGCTCGGGCGCTGGGCAATAAGGACAGTATGCACTGAGCTTCTGGCGGACGATCACGTCCGTGTCGTCAGCGTCAACGTCTCTCCGATTCAGCTCAAGACGCCCGGCTTCGCGGCTTCTGTTGCGACCATTTTGAGCGAGACTGGCGTAGCCGGCAGCAGGCTCGCCCTCGAAATCACCGAAGGGCTGGAGATGGAGATGCACTCCGGCATTCTTCGCTGCATCAGCGACCTGAAGCTGCTGGGGATCAGGATATGGCTTGATGACTTCGGGACCGGCTTCGCTGGCCTGTCGTGGCTTCGTCTCATCGATTTCGATACGGTGAAGGTCGACCGCTCGTTTCTCCATGACTGCGGCACCCCGAGGGGCAAGGCGATGCTGCAAGACATTATTGCGCTGGTCCGAAATCGCGGCCATAAAATCCTGGTCGAAGGGGTCGAAACCGACGAGCAGATGGCCCTTCTACGCGAATTTGACATAGATAAAATCCAGGGCTTCCACGTCGGCCGCCCTGCTCCCGCCGCCAGTTTCCGGGCGAGACCGATCACCTACAAACGCCCATTTTCGGTCGTTAAGTCCGCATGAACAGCGGCGGAGCGATCTGCGCTCCTGCAAGCGATCACCCCGCGCTCCCTCTGCAGATGATCCAGCGGCTGGCCGAGAATCTTGCCGTTTGAAATCGGCCGGCGGGAACGAGCACAGGGCGCCATTAGCGGTCGTTGCTGACCCTCTCATTCAATGTCGACAGTTCGTGGAGAAGCCGTCGTTCCAGGTCCGTCTTAGTGCTTTGCTCAACGTGGCCAGCGGTCGACTTCGCAACAGAAGCATGATTGTGAGTCGCGATGCGAAGTGGTTGTTCCCGTTGGTTGCTTGTAAGGAGCAAATTCGCACCACATCAATTTGCCGACGGCCCCTCCCCGAATAGATGCAGTTCGATTGCGAAACAATCCGATTGGTGCTAATGCAAATCATTCTCATTTGCATTTGTGGTGGCGATTATGTCCGAGGTCAGCATGTGGTTCCGCGAAAAGATCAGCAGGCGTGGGCTGCTGTGGGGCGGCCTGGCGGCGGCCGGAGGCTCGGCGATAGCGGGAACGGCGGCTGGCCAATCGGTCCATTCCGGCCATGGGGCCACGTCGGCCGCGGGCGCTGAACCGCCTCAAGCGCATTTGGCCGCCCACGGATCGATGATCACCGTCGGAGACGTGGACAACGAGCGCAACGGTTTCGATCCTTCCCGGATCGTGACGGACTGGGAAACGGGCTCGGTGTCGACGCTTCCCGACGGACGAATCCTTCGGACTTTCGAGATCGAGGCGGTCGACAAAGAAATCGAAATCGCGCCGGGGATCATGTTCCCGGCCTGGACCTACAACGGGCGGGTGCCCGGGCCTGCGCTCAGGGCGACCGAAGGCGAGCACCTGCGGATGGTCTTCCGCAACTCCGGCTCGCATCCCCACTCCATGCACTTCCACGGCATCCATGCCGCAAGGATGGACGGCGTCCCCGGTGCAGGCTTGATCGGTCCGGGAGAAGAATTCGTCTACGAGTTCGATGCCAGGCCCTTCGGCTGCCATCTCTATCACTGCCATGCGCTGCCCCTGAAGCGGCATATCCACAAGGGCATGTACGGCCTTTTCGTCATCGACCCGGATCCGGCCCGCCATCCGGAGCTTGCCGATGTCGCCCGTTCCCGCTTGCTCGGCACGCCCGAGAACGCCGAATGGCAGGAATTCGCCATGGTGATGAACGGCTTCGACACCAACTTCGACAACGGGAACGAAGTCTATGCGGTGAATACCGTCGCACACGCCTACATGAAGCGGCCGATCAGGATCGTCCGCAACCGCCCAGTCCGCATCTATCTGGCCAATGTCGTCGAGTTCGATCCCATCAACTCGTTCCACTTGCACGCCAACTTCTTCGACTATTTCGAACAGGGGACGACGCTCACGCCGACCTTGAGGACGGTCGACTTGATCACTCAGGTGCAGGCGCAGCGCGGAATCCTCGAGTTTACCTACAAGGATCACGAGACCGGTCTCTACATGTTCCACCCGCATCAGTCGGAGTTCACCGAACTCGGCTGGACGGGCATGTTCGACGTGGTGGAGGCGGTCGCATGAACGAGGTCTCGCACATCGCCGCCGCCGACCCGACCGCTCCCGTCGGCTCCGGAAAATCGCGCGCCGCTTTGCTGTGGCTGATCCTGCCGCTTGCCGCCCTCGGCCTGGCGATCGCCTGGCTGCTGGTCTCTGACCCGCTCAGAAACTTCGGGAACGGCGCTCCGCCTGTGGAGAGCCTGACTTTCGAGCGGACGATCCTTTCGTCCGACGGCATCCGCGTCCTCGTCCGCGCCGGCGGCTCGGAGCCGATGACGATCGCCCAGGTCCAGGTTGACGACGCATACTGGCAGTTCACGCAGGAACCCGCAGGACCGCTCGCCCGCGGCGCTACGGCATGGATCCACCTGCCCTTCCCCTGGGTGCTGGGGGAGGCGCATGCCATCAACATCGTCACCAACACCGGAGCGACGTTCGGGCACGAGATCACGGTCGCCGTGCCTACCCCGACGCGGGATGCAAGGAGCCTCGCCTCCCAGGCGCTGCTAGGCGTGTTTGTCGGCCTTGTTCCAGTCGCCATCGGAATGATGTTTTTTCCAGCGCTGCGCGGAGTCGGCCGCAACGGCATGAATTTCCTGCTCGCCCTGACTGTCGGCCTGCTGGCGTTCCTGTTAGTCGACGCCACGGCTGAAGCTTTCGAACTGGCGGCCGAGTCCGCCGCAATATTCCAGGGACAGGCGATGGTCGTCCTCGCAGCCGCTGCGAGTTTCCTCCTGCTGATGGCGGCCGGCCGCCGGGACGGAGTGCCGACCGGACTTGCGCTGGCCACCTTTATCGCGCTTGGAATCGGCCTGCACAATCTTGGCGAGGGGCTGGCCATCGGCGCTGCGTTCGCGGCAGGCGCGGCCGGATTGGGCACTTTTCTGGTGTTGGGCTTCATGCTGCACAACATCACCGAAGGCATCGGCATTTCCGCGCCGATGCTGAAAAAGCGCCCGTCTCTGTGGACCTTCGTCGGCTTGGCGCTTCTGGCGGGCGGTCCCGCCGTCATCGGACTTTGGATCGGAAGCCTGGCCTATGCGCCGCAGTGGTCGGCGCTGGCTCTCGCGGTCGGAGCGGGAGCCATTCTGCAGGTCATCATCGAGGTCACTGCGTACCTGATGAGGTCGGACGGGAGAGGCCCTGCGGCGCTTACAGCGCCAGCCACGATGGCGGGATTGGCCGCAGGCGTTTCGTTCATGTATGTGACCGCTATGCTCGTCAAAGTCTGATCTGCCGCGGCGACAGCTTTGCCCGGTCGCTCCTGCCGGATTGTCGCCTGTGAACTGCGGGCGCGGAGATCGGTTGCGGCAGTTGAAAAAGGTCGGCTTGGGTCCAACGTGCGTCGTCCCGGCTACCCGGCGTCAAACCACCGACAACCTTGCACCTTGCCATTTGAATCCGATCAGCGGGCACAGAGCGCCGGTTCCGGACATTCGCGACCGCTCTTCGTCTCAGCGCTTCGCGCTACGGTCGATCGGGGCCCTCAGACCGACCGTCGTCGCCCGTCGGACCCACCGGACCACGTCTGGCTCATTGCTTCGTGCTCGCCTCCCGGAACGCCGCCTCTCCGGCGTCCGACACCTCGGCCCACTTCTTGTCGGCCGCTGGATCCGCGGCGTAGCTGTCGTGCCAGTTCCACCACTTGTAGGTCGGGGTCTGGGGATAGCCCTCGGGCGAGTCCTCCCAGACCTCCTGCCGGCCCAGCGGGGTGATGTCGAGATAGTTCCAGGTGCTCCCCATCTGCTCGTCGCCGCGGTTGTTGATGAAATAGGTGCGGAACACGCGGTCGCCGTCGCGGATGAACACGTTGTGGCCGTGCCACTCGTCCACGCCGAAGTCGGCGTCGAAGCTGTCGGTGAGCGTGTACCACGGCATCTCCCAGCCCATCCGCGCCTTCAGCCGCGCGATATCAGCCTGAGGCGCACGCGAGACGAAGACAAGGGTGGTGTCACGGGCGTTCAGGTGGGCGACGTGGGCGACCTGGTCGGCCACCAAGGAGCAGCCGCGGCAGGCGTGGTCGGGCCAGCCGAACACTCCCGGCTCGAAGAAGGCGCGGTAGACGATCAGCTGACGTCGGCCGTCGAACAGGTCGAGCAGGCTGGCCGTTCCGTCAGGCCCTTCGAAAGCATAGGTCTTCTCCACCGCCATCCACGGCATCCGCCGCCGCTCGGCGGCCAGCGCGTCACGGGCGCGGGTCTGGGCCTTTTCCTTCACGAGCAGCTGCTCGCGGGCCGCCTCCCACGCCTGCGGCGACACGACCGGTGGTGTGCGCATGGCAGGCTGTCCGCTTTTCCGTCGGCTCTCGGCTGATGAAGTCATGGCTTTGATACCTCCTGATCTGGGCGAATTCCCGCGCCTCATGGCTGAAGCGCGGTTCATTCGCTGCTCATCGCTCGTTGCTGGGCATAAGATAGTTTGGCACCGGAAAGCGAACAGTGGGAGTAACAAGTGTGACGCTATTGCGATGGAGTCGCCGATTACAGCCGCGGCGTGCGCCCGAAGCGGGTGATCCCCTCGGCGCGTTGAGCCGCGTGGCGTTGCGCGACGGCGCTCCTGCCGGCAGTGTCCCGGTGCGCTGACGCCATTCAAAACGTTGAGGGCAGCGTTCGAAGATTGGGCTCAAACTCAATCAGACTGGCTGCCGCCAATGGCCGAGAATCTTGCTGCTTGAACCCGTCAGCGGGAACTAGCAAAGAGCGGCCAAAACGGGATATCCGACCCTGAACGCCAGAGCGCACGTTGGCTCTGTTCTCCGCTACGATGCAGGCTGACGTCCCGTCATCAACCCCTCCAATCTACGGTCCACCGGGCTATGTCGAAGACGAACGGTGGAGATCGACTCGCGCCACGGCGAAGGCGTCAAGCGAGATGAATTGGTCGCCCAGCTGTCTTCCGGAACTTTCCATGAAGTTCGGATCGGCTGCCGCCCGCTCGAATTGGTCGGCAGCAAGAAGGGCAATGCGGGCGCTGATCGGCGTATCCGAAAGCTGCACTGATTGCTTTTTGGCAGTGAGATTCGAGAGCCACAGCGTCGTGCGCCCGTCTTTTTCGGCCGCGATCGCCGCGATGCTGTCAGCTCCGGAAGTTCCTACGGACAGCAAGGTGGCGCCGTTGAGCTTTGAGAGGCCTGCCATGACATGGAAAGCGGGATACACCATTCGACCATGCTGTTGGTCAAACCACGGCTGCACGAAATCGGCCTTCCTATAGACGTATCCGAATGGGCCAGTGAAGTCGCCGAATGCGACGGCCTCGATTCCCTCGCGCGCGCAGGCCGCGAAATAGCCGACTGTCCAAGCCGCATTGAACAGGCCGCGCTGCCGAGGATCGATGCGGCTCAGACAGACGCGACCGTTCGCTTCATTCGGCGCAGTGGACTTTCCGTAGGGGTTCTCGCGGCAGCCGAGCTGACTGGGACCTATGCGCAGGGGCAAGCGGTCGCCCATGAAAGCACGGGTAGAGCGGATCAGATGGGGGATAGCCTGAAGCGTCTCCATCACGGAGACATCATCTGCTGCGTGCACGTTTGGACAGGTGGTGAAGGTTACGTAGTCGAGCGCTCCGGTTGGCGGACGCTTGCGGTTGAGCTCGGTGAAGTATGCCGCCATGCCGCCGCCCAGCGGCACCCTGGGGAAAGCCCGGCGAGCGGCGGAGTAGTTTTGCTCGAAGGTGGGCATCGCCGGCCACGGTGCTCCCGGCTGCACCGACTTCATGTCCTGCGCCGGAAAGACGGAAACAGCTTCCAGGTCGAGGCCAATGGTGTGGACAGCCGCCCCAATCGGCTCCAATTCGCCGAAGGGATCGAGCGTGCCCTTGGTGATGATCTCAAGTACAACGCCAGCACCGGTCAACTGTGCCAGGGCGTCGCAACTTTCAAGTTCATCCTGGCCGTGCCCGAACCGGAGATCGACTTGGCAGACCATCCACTGCGGAGCCAATCGTCGAATGAACTCCGGGGCTTCAAGCGCGTGCTTCGCCTCGTCGGCAGCGACGCCGACGCCAATGCGGGGCACTCGACCGATGGCTCTGCCGATCGTCAGGTTGATGGATGGATTGGGCTTTTTGGAAGACCCGGCAGGCAGCGTTCCCAACAGCTGGAGTCGGACGGCCTGCGTGAATTTCTCGCCTTTCGGCAATCTGTAGGGCCACGGGCGACGCAGGGGACGGACATAGGTTTTGTAGGAGGCGTCGGACCAATTGCGCTGATCCTCCATCTCAAAGGCGTCACCTTCCATGGTGCATGTGGCCCAGATTCCAGGCACGATCTCATGCGAGAGCGCGCGAATGTCGGTGAACGGACATTTAGGATCGATGTAGTCCGGAAAAAGCGAGAGTTTTTCGCGACCGTCCTCGTGCAGCACCTTTACCGGCTTGCCGGCCAAATCCTCGATCGGATGCAGGACGACGAAGCCGGTTCTGTTGGTCAATACGTCGGTTTCGGGCTCTGCCTCCACCACAAACGACAGCGCACCGTCGCTCCCGCCTGCGATCCGCGCCTGGTAGACCAGCCGACCGGACGCGCCAGCGCATGTTCCACGAAAGGCGACGCTGAACGCATCCGGCTTTTCATCGATCTGGAGGTCATCGAGAACGGGCGTCTCGGTTCCCCAGTTCTCGTCCCGTACGAGAAATGAGATCCCGCGCAGAACCTCGACCCCGCCGATACGCACATAGCGTATCGCCCCATTGTCAAACTCGACCGACAAGGGTCCCGCGCGCAGTGTCCGCAACTGCGGATCGACCTGTTCGGTCCCACATAAGCGGATTGCTCGAGATGCTGCCGTGCTCAAATCGCTCTCTCGGTCTTGGCATCGAAAATCGAGGCCCGGTTCATGTTGATGTCGATCGGCAGCCTCTCGCCGGGACGACTGACGTCGTGCGCCTGCAGTTCCGCCATCACCGGCGCGCCGGCCAGGCGGAAGGTCGCATAGCTGCGCGAGCCGGTCGGCTGCAGCAGGTCGATCGTTGCGTCGTAGCGAAACGTGCCCTGCGCAGGTGTCGCAGCATGAGCGCGCGTCAGATGTTCTGGCCGCAGTCCAAGCAGCACCGCCTGTCCGTCAATGGCGCCATTCAGGCTCCGGCCTGGCGCGATCGGAAGCAGCGTTTCGGAGAGCCGGATGGCGGCAGCGCTGCCGTCCAATGTCAGCGTGCCCGGCAGGAAGCTCATGCGCGGCGAACCGAGAAAACCAGCGACGAAGGTTGAGGCGGGGCGCTCGAACAGCTCAAGCGGTGCGCCCTGCTGCTCGATCATCCCGTCGCGCATCAGCACAATGCGGTCGGCCAGAGTCATCGCTTCGATCTGGTCATGCGTGACGTAGATCATCGTTGTGGCAATGTCCTGGTGAAGGCGCTTGATCTCGCCGCGCATCTCGTCGCGAAGCTGCGCGTCGAGGTTGGACAGCGGCTCGTCGAACAGGAAAATGCGCGGGTTGCGGACGATGGCGCGGCCGATGGCGACGCGCTGGCGCTGCCCGCCGGACAATTGACGCGGAAAGCGCCCGAGCAGCGGGGTGATGCCAAGCATGCGCGCCGCCTCGGCAACGCGCGCCTCCACCTCTGGCTTCGGCATCTTGCGGGCCTTCAGGCCAAAGCCGATGTTCTTCGCCACGTTCATGTGCGGATATAGCGCATAGTCTTGAAACACCATCGCCACGTCGCGGTCGCGCGGTCGGAAATCGTTGACCACTTCGCCGCCGATCTCGATCGTGCCTTCCGAACTCTCCTCCAGCCCTGCGATGGTCCTCAGCAGCGTACTCTTGCCACAGCCGGACGGGCCGACCAGCACAGTGAACTCGCCGTCGCGAATGTCGAGGTCTATGCCACGCACGGCATGGAAGGCGCCATAGCGCTTATGCAAGCCGGTGATCCTGACTTCGGCCATACCGACCCTTTCTATCCGCGAACGGCGCCGAGCGTCAGCCCGCGCACGAGATGTCGTTGAGCAAGTACTCCCAGCGCGATCGACGGCAGGAGGGAGACGATGGCCAGGGCTGCCGCCTCGCCATATTGCGCGCCCTGGAAACCAATGAAGGCGCGAAACACCGTTGGCAGGGTGAAAGCAGTGCGGCTGGTCAGAATCAGCGCGAAGAAGAACTCCGTCCAGCAGGCGATGAAGGCGAAGACCGCGGCCGCGACGATGCCTGGCGCGGCGAGCGGCACGGCGACGCGCCAGAACGCCTCCCAGCGCGTGCAGCCGTCGACAAGGGCCGCCTCCTCCATCGATTTCGGCATGCCGCGGAAGTAGGCGAACATCATCCAAACCGAGACCGGTAGCGTAAACACCGTATAGGCGATGATCAGGCCGATATGCGTGTCGTAGAGGCCGACACCGCGGTAGATCAGGAACACCGGCAGCACGATGCCGATGGGCGGCAGGAAGCGCTGCGACAGCACCCAGAACGACAGATGCTGGCCGCCGGTGTTGTAGCGCGCCAGGCTGTAGGCCATCAGCGTGCCGAACAGGGCCGAGAGCACCGTTGCCGACAGCGAGATGATCAGGCTGTTGATCAGCCCGTCGAGGCCGCGATATGCGAACAGCGCAGCTTCATAGTGGACAAGGGTCGGTGCGGTTGGGAACCAGACGGGCGGCACGGTGAGATAGTCGTCGCTCGGCTTGATCGACGTGTTGAACATCCAGTAGAGCGGCCACAACACGAAGACCAGGAAGAAGCCGAGCAACAGGATGCGGCCGACCGGTATCGACCGGCGTTTCGGGCGACGGACAGGCGCGACGGCCGCCATCAGACCGGTTCCGTCTTCAAAAGTCGCCGCACCAGCAACATCACTACGAGCGCGGTGAAGATCAGGAACAACCAGCTTCCGGCGGTCGCCTGCGATAGATGGAACTGGGTGAAGCCGACGGTGTAGAGATAGTAGGAGGCGGTGTAGGTCCGCGTGCCTGGCCCGCCGCCTGTCATGATGAAAATAGTATCGAACATGCGGATTGCATCGAGCAGCCGAAAGGTCAGCGCCAGCAGCATCATTGGCGCGAGGTGCGGCAGGGTGATCGCCCAGAACGCCTGCCAGGCATTGACCCCGTCGAGTTCCGCCGCCTCGTAAAGGTTCGGGGGAATGGCGGTAAGCCCGGCGAGCAGGATGACGAACATGAACGGTGTCCACTGCCAAACATCGGCGATAATCAGCGAAACATAGAGCCATGGCGATTCGGTCATCCAGCCGATCGTCACCTCCTGCCCCAGAAGTTGCGTCAAAATGTAGTTGGTCGGCCCGAAAGGCCGCTGCAGCAGCAGCGTCCAGGCCTGGCCGACGATGACCGGGCTGATGAACAGCGGCACGATCAGGATCGACATGATCACGCCGCGGCCCGGAAAGCTGCGAACCATGGTCAGCGCCACCAGAAGGCCGAGAACGAATTCGATGGCGACGCTAATCCCCGACAGCCACGCTGTCAGCAAAAGCGACCAGCGCGCGACGGGATCGAACACGACGCGCTCGAAATTCTTCAATCCGACAAAGGCGTGGCCCGGCACCTGGAAATCATAGTTGATGAAAGACACGACCAGCGAGAACAGCAGCGGATAGACCGACAGCGCCAGGATCAGCAGCACTGCTGGCGCCACCAGCAGCCATTTGAAGTGGCGGTCCGCCCATTGTGCGAAGCCCGACAGTCGTGGCGGGGCGCCAGCGGCCTTCAACCGACTGATGGTGGCGGTATGCTGCATCGATTACATCCCAAAGGCCGCCTGGCGGTTGCGACGAGGTGTTGCGGACCAAGCGCCCGCAACACCGATTTTGATCAAGAAACCCGGCCGGCGTCCGCGGCGCAGGCCGAGCTCAGAGGGTGACCGCCATACCGAGCTTCTCCACCGTGTTGTCGGCAGTAGCGCCCGGCAGTTTCAGGAACTCGGTGTAGAATGCCTTCTGCGAATCCACGCCGAGCCGGTCGGTCGTCTCATTCCACTCGGCCGCCGCTGTTTCTAGCGACGCCTTCGGATCCGCACCGGCCCACACAGCCGTGCACATGCGGTCGATGCTCAGGAAATAGTCCTGCGCGCCGGGCATGATCGGGTCGAGGAGACCGACATTGGCCGAGCTGTTAAGATTGCTCAGGTACTCCTTGGCGCTCGGGAACAGCGCGCCGTAAAGCTCGGATTTGAAGTGGGAGATGCGGTAGGGATCGCGCAGGGCGTAGGGCAGCATGCAGCGCGCAAGCGAGACGGGCGGTGAGCAGACCCACTGCATGAACAGGTAGGCCGCTTCGGGGTTCGCCGAATCCGCCGACAGCGCCTTGTTGAAGCCGGTCGCATGTTCAGGATTGCCGGGCACGACGGCATAGCCGACCTTGCCGGCGATCTGTGATTGCGGGATGAAGTTGATCGCAGTAGCCGACTGCGAATAGTTCGCGGCCATGCGGCCAGACGGCGGCCAGGAGTAGATCATCGCTACCTTGCCGGTCAGGAACGCCGCCCACAGCGAGACGGCGTCGAGTTCATTGTTGCCGGGGATCGACGCCGCATTGGCTGCAATCATGTTTTGCAGCGTCTTCACGCCAGCATCTGAAACCAAGCCGGCTTTCATGTCATCGCCGAACAGTTTTCCACCGTTGGCGCGGTACTGCTGCAGAAAGTCGAACTGGTTGCCGGGACTGCCCGCCTTGCGGAAATGGCCTGCGCCATAAACGTTCGGCGCCATCTGGTCGGTGATGAACTGGGCGATCTGGGCATATTCCTCCCAGGTCTTCGGCGGCGCCAGCTTGGCATTGAACTTGGCCTGGTAGGCCTCCACCATCTTCGGATCCTCGAAGATGTCCTTGCGGTAGTAGAGAGCGAACATGTCGCCGTCGTCGAAGAAGCCCCAGATCTTGCCCTTGTAGGTCGGCAGCGCCTTGTAGAGCGGATGATAGTCCTCGAGGTCGGCCGGGTTCATGTATTTGGCGATGTAATCGTCGAGGGGTGCGATGACGCCGCCATCGGCTAGCGACGGCGTCCAGGCTGGCGAGATGTCGAGGACGTCATAGGCGCCTGAGCCGGCAATGTGCTCGGCAACGGCCTTGGAGTACTGGTCCGGGTTCGACAGTTCGACCACGTTCGACTTCATGCCCGTAAGCTGCTCCCACATCGGTCCACTGAAATTGCGCGGATCGAGAGCCTGCAGGCCGACCTCGTAGGTCATGTTCAGCGTGACACCCGAATGCGCCTTGGCCGCCTCGACGGCGCGGAAGGCGGAACCATCCGCCGGGCCTTCCATCGACGCCTTCATGGCCGCCGCCTGCGCCTGGCCGAGCGGTGAAGCGGCGTCTGCCAGTTCGAGCTTCTGTTGCGCCAGCGCCCAATCCGTCATCATGGCGAGGATCGGTCCAGACGCCGCCAGCATGCCGGTCATCTGGCCGAAGCGGGTTATGAAAGTTCGGCGGGTGGTTTCGCCGCGCATAAAGGCGTCGACCTCTGCTTCGAGGCCTGCCTGAAAGTCACGTTTGTCACGATCGTTCATAGTGCTTGGTCCTCCCATTTTCGTTTGCCTTCACTCGTCCGCGGGCGCGGCGATCGAGTGTTTCTCCCGTGAAGCCGCCGCGAAGCCTGTGGCGGCGCGCCGAATGCTCGTACTCCTACGTCCCGAAGCGGGCGGCGTAACCGGCCAGCCGTCTCTTCCATGCCTCGCTAGAAAGCACCTCGCGATTGACCACGCCGCGCGGCTCGCGACCGTGCTGCACTTCGATCACCGCCTTGACGTCTGCGGCACCGTTGCCGGCAAAACATTGGTCGGTCCAGCAGAGCGCATGCGGCGTCAGGATAACGTTGTCGAGCTTGAGGATCGGGTCGTCGGCATCCGGCGGCTCCTGCTCCAGGACGTCGAGCCCCGCCCCGGCGATGCGGCGCTCCTGCAGCACTTTCGTCAGCGCCTTCTGGTCGACAATGGGACCGCGCGCGGTGTTGATCAGGTAAGCCGTCCGCTTCATCAGGGCGAGCCGCTCGGCATTGACGATATGGTGGGTCTGAGGCGTTAGCGGACAGCTCACCGACAGCACATCGGCGCGGCGGAACAGATCGTCCAGCCCGACCAGTTCGATGCCTAGTTCGGCAGCGACCTTGCTGTCAGCGAATGGGTCATGGGCGATGAATTTCATGTCGAAGGGCTTGGCCAAGCGAAACACCTCGGCGCCGATGTTGCCAATGCCGAGCGATCCCAGTGTCCGCCCGACGAGGCCGACGCCCATATGCTCCGAACGCCTGTCGAATCCATAAGGTCCCTTGCGGGTCAGCGCGTCCTTCGTGAGCAGTTTGCCGGTCAGTGCCAGCATGAAGGTAATGACGGATACGGCGACCGGCCGTCGCACGCCGTCGGGCGTGATGACCAGGGCGATGCCGGCGGCGCTACAGGCCTCGACGTCGACGGTATCGTAGCCGACCCCGAAACGGGCAACGACGGCCAGGCGGCCGCTCTTCGGGACACTGGTCGCATCGAATCGATGGGTGAGCAGGATCAGCGCATCGAAGTCCTCAAGCTGTTCGGCGCGCAGCGGATTGTTCGATTCCAGGAACGCCATCTCGACGCCGGGCGCATTGCGCAGCGGCTCCAGGTCGAAGTCGGGAAAGGTCGGCGAGCCGTCCGGCTTGCGCAAATCACCGGAGAGCGCCACCCTGAACGTTGCGTTGGCCATCGTCTCCTCCGCCTCACTCGCACCCGGCCCGAATCTTTGAGACCGCGTCGGCCAGCGCATCGTGCAGGACCCAGACATCGCCCGAATAGCAGATGAAATCGAAGCCTTGCGCGTAAAAGTCGTGACCTTGCTTGACGTTGGGTACCAGGCGTCCAAGCGATTTGTTGTGCTTCTTGGCGGCCACAACAATCTTGTCCATTGCGGTGGTGAAGGTGGGATGGGCGAAGTCGCCGGGAATGCCGAGTGAGACCGACAGATCGAAATGTCCGACCCATAGGCAATCGACCCCGTCCAGTCCCGCGATGCCGTCGATGTTCTTGACGCCGTCGGCGGTCTCGATCAGGCAGATGAACACCGAGCGCTGGTTGGCAGCTTCGAATTTATCTTTGACCGAACCCGGACGGTAGCGGTCATGCGCGATCTGCAGCGCTACGCCGCGCGCGCCTGCAGGATGGTATTTCATCGAATTGATGATGTGCTGCGCCTGGTCGACCGTACTCACCATCGGCGCGATCAGGCCTTCAGCGCCCACGTCCATGGCGCGGCCGAGGAAATGATAGTCCTGCGACGGCACACGCACCATAACCGGCAGGTCGGCCGCCTCGAAATAGCGGATCGCGCTCTTCACCGTTTCCAAGCTGAAGCCCGAATGCTCCATATCAAAGAAGACGAAGTCGCAGCCGGCGGACTTCAAAATGTGCCCGATTCCCGGCGTCGCGAACTCGGCGACGAGCGTACCGAGCTTGACCCGCCGGTGCGCGGCCAACGCCTTGAGACCTGCCTCTGACATGCACTTCCTCCCTTCGCCCAAAGAGCGCAATCCGACTATGCTTTCTTCAAGGCGTAGCCTCCAGAACGAGATCGCAGATCGTCACCAACTTGGTGTCAACGAGCGGCGCGCTATGCGTGTTGAATTCATCGAAATGCGCCGTCCGGCAGTGTTCGTCGAAGGCAGCCTCGCTGTCGTAAATCTCGTAGAGCACGACCCGGTCCGGTTCGTCGCGCGCCTCCGTCACGTCAAAGCGGCGGCAGCCGGCCTCGTTGCGAGCCGACGCGGTCGCATTGGCGTCGACGAGCTTTCGGAAGCTGTCTCGGGCGCCCGGCTTGAGGCGGAAATCGACCCAGACAACGTAGCCGGCCATCACTTGGGCCTCGCAATTTCCAGATAGCGCTTAGACACGTATTCCAGATGTCTGCGCATCGCAGCTTCGGACCGGTCCGGATCGCGCGCGGCGATCGCCTCGAAAATTTCGCGATGGGCCTCGTAGGCCTTGCGGTCTTCACCTTCGGCCAAAGTCGTCCGCCGCTGTTCGAGCAGCCATTCGTCCAACGCCGCATGGATAGCTGTGAAGATTCGATTGCGGGTGATCATCGCCAGCACGTAATGGAAGTCCACGTCCGTGCGTTCGAAGCGCGTGAGGTCGCCGATCGACTGTCGGTTCATCTCGAGCGCCTCCCTGAGGCTTTCAATGTCCTCTGGCGTGGCATTCACAGCGGCGTTGCGGGCAAGCCCGACCTCGAAAAACAAACGCGCGCTCTGGAAGTCGTGAACCCCGCCCGGGGCCGAAATCATGTGCCGCGCCGGCCCTGAGAGGGCGTCGAGTACGAATTGCGGGGTGGGACGGGTGACGCGGGCACGCTCGCCGGACCTCACCTCGACAAGGCCCATCTTACTCAGATGCAGCAGCGCCTCACGGATTGAAGGACGCCCGACCCCGAACTGCCGCATGAGTTCCCGTTCCGACGGGAGCCGGTCGGCTTCGGCCACTTCTCCCTTGCGGATCATCCGCTCGAGGTGCTCTGCAACCTCGTCCGAAAGCTTCCGCTGTTTAATCTGAACCCCAATCACTTGGCATACCTTTTATACCAGTCCATCACGCTATTGCCATCGTGCCCCTGTGTCAAACACAACTCGTATCGACAGACGCCCGCCTTCAAGCGCAAACAAGCGAGCGAGGCTTTGGCTCTTTTCCTACAAGCAACTTGCTCACTAGCTGAGCGATCAGCCACAGCGCAGGGTGCCAACGTTATCAGTTCGCGTCGGGGATCATTTCCGGTCGAACAAGATGGCGCGCGGTCAGCAGTCTACCTCCCTTGAATGCCCTCTTTGGAGCGGCAGGATAGGAATCCGAGTGACTGCTTCGGGTCAACCTGCGTCATCCCGGCTATCGGCTACAAACGTCCGAGAAGGTCCGAACTCGATCGCTGAGAATATTTGGGTTCCGATCCGAGAGCGTCGCGCGTCCAATGGAAGCGCAAAGGACGCTCTTTGAACCTTGCGCATGATCCTTTCCGGACCGAAGGTCAGCACAGCAAAAGGCCGGTACTGGCTTCCGGGCGTCAGGCGCCAGGCAGTCTGAACCGGTATTCCGTCACATGATGGTAGATCTGGCCCGGCCATAGCGTGGCCTGCGGGAAATACGGCCGGTTCGGTGCGTCCGGCCAGACCTGAGGTTCCAGGCAGAAGCCCGAATAAGCCTTGTAATGACGTCGTTCGAGTCCCGGCGAAGGCGGCGCCAAATATTGGCCGGTATAGAGCTGGACGCCCGGTTCCGTGGTCCAGAGCTCCATCTCGACGCCGGAATTCGCACCTTGCGCCCATGACGCCAGCTTGAGCGGCCCGCGCGTCGGGGCAAGGCAGAAATTCTGGTCGTAGGGGAGCTGGCTGCCCTCACTCTCCATGCGCAGCGGCCGCGCCTGGCGGAAATCGAACGGCGTGCCGTCGACCGGCTTCACGACGCCGGTCGGGATAAGGTCGCCATCGACCGGAAGATAGGCGCCGGCGTTCAGCATCAGCCGGTGGTCGAGGATGTCGCCGGCGCCGCCGTCATCCAGGTTGAAATAGGAATGCTGGGTGAGGTTGCATAGCGTCGGCTCCTCGCAGGTGGCGGTCATCTCGACGCTGAGCGTGCCGGGGATTTTCAGCCTGTAGGTGCAGGTCACGTCGAGCGCGCTGGGAAAGCCCATCGTGCCGTCGGGATCATGCAGCGTCAGCGTGACAAAATCCCTGCCATGCAGCGAAACCTCCCACGGCCGGTGCGAAAAACCTTGCGAGCCGCCATGCAGCGTGTGTTTGTCGAGGAAGTTGCGCTCGGTCTGGTAGCGCTGGCCGGCGATGGTGAAGCGGCCATCGCGGATGCGGTTGGCGTAGCGTCCGACGACGGCGCCGAAGAAGGCGGTATCCGTTTCATAGGGCTTGAAACTGCTATAGCCGAGCACCAGCGGCGCATCGTGCCCGGCCAGGCGCAGATCCTGGATGATGGCGCCCAGCCCGATGATGTTGGCGGTGAGGCCGCCGCCGCGGATGCTGAAGCGGCGGATGGCCTCGCCCGCTTGCGTCGTGCCAAAAACCTCGCCGTCCTTCATCGCCATGTCCGAAACGCCAGTTGGTTGATCGATCCCGGCTGGCCGCTTCGGCCGGCTTGGGTCTGTTGATAGTCGACAGGCCCTGCCCGATCAGAGGCCGAGGCCGCCGATGCAGACATATTTGGTGTCGAGATAGTCCTCGATGCCCTGATGTCCGCCTTCCTTGCCGAGGCCCGATTCCTTGACGCCGCCGAACGGCGCCTCAGGCGTGGTGATGAGCCCTTCATTGACGCCGACCATGCCGTATTTCAGCCCTTCCATGACCCGGAAGGCGCGGCCGAGATCGCCGGTGTAGAAATAGCAGGCAAGGCCGAATTCGGTGTCGTTGGCGAGTGCCACGGCTTCCTCTTCGGTTTCGAACTTGAACACCGGCGCGACCGGGCCAAAGATCTCTTCCTTCATGAAGCGCATCTTCGGCGTCGCATCGGCGATCACCGTCGGCTGGAAGAACGAACCGCCGAGCGTATGGCGCTTGCCGCCGGCGACGACCTTGCCGCCCTTGGCGGTGGCATCGGCGATCAGTTCCTCAACCTTTTCCACAGCCTTCTCGTCGATCAACGGGCCCTGCTGCACGCCATCATCGAGGCCGGAGCCGACCTTCAGCCCGTTGCTGGCGGCGGCGAGCTTCTTGACGAACTTGTCGTAGATGCCGGCCTGAACCAGGAAGCGGTTGGTACAGACGCAGGTCTGGCCGGAATTGCGGTATTTGGCGGTGATCGCGCCGGCGACGGCACGCTCGATGTCGGCGTCGTCGAAGACGAGGAACGGGGCGTTGCCGCCGAGCTCCATCGACACCTTCTTGACGGTGACGGACGACTTCTGGATCAGGATCTTGCCGACCTCGGTCGAGCCGGTGAAGGTGATCTTCTTGACCAGCGGGTTGGCGCAGATCTCGTCGCCGATCTCGCCGGCGGCACCGGTCAGGATGTTGATGACGCCCTTGGGGAAGCCGACTTCCTCGGCGAGCGCGCCCCAGGCGAGGCCTGAATAGGGCGTCTGCGAGGCCGGCTTGACCACCGCGGTGCAGCCGGCGGCAAGTGCTGGGCCGAGCTTGCGGGCCAGCATCGAGGACGGGAAATTCCACGGCGTGATGGCGGCGATGACGCCAACCGGCTCCTTGGTCACCAGGATGCGGCGGTCCGCCCAGGGCGACGGCACGACATCGCCATAGGTGCGGCGGCCTTCTTCGGCGAACCACAGGATGTAGGACGCGGCCGAACCGATCTCGCCCTTCGATTCGAACAGCGACTTGCCCTGCTCGATGGTGAGCAGTTCGGCCAGCACATCCTGATTGTCCATCATTGCGTCATGCAGCTTGCGCAACAGCTTCGAACGCTCGAGCGCGGTGGTCTTGCGCCATGTCTTGAAGGCGGCGTCGGCGGCTTCGATGGCGCGGCGCGTCTCGACCTTGCCCGATTTCGGCACCGTGCCGATCTTGAGGCCGGTGGCCGGATTGTTGACGTCGACCGTCTGGCCGCTATCGGCCTGCACCCACTCGCCATTGATGAGATTGGCCTGGCGCATGAAATGGCTGGTTTTCTGAAGCATGGTCTAGCCTCCGTTCGGCGCGCTGACGGGCCGCTATCTGGATTTCTTTGACGGGCGTGCGCACTGGCATCGATGCCGGCACGCCTGGAGCCACTGCTCTTTACCTAGGGCAAGCCCCGCAATCAATCGCAAGATGGCATATAGGGTTTGGGCCAGCCAAAGCGAGGCCGATTTGCGCTTCTGATGTTGCTTGAGGGTGTGTTGAGGTTCAGGTCAGGCCGCGCCGAGAAGGGTGCGTTCCGAGAATCGGTACGGAGCGTAACGTTTGGGTAAAGGAGTACCGGAAGTACCAGGCCGTTCGCCGGCATTACCTGAATATCGACATGCCTATCCAAACACGTGGACCACCACAGTCAGCCAGAACGCCGTGGTGACGACCGCGCAGGCGGTGGCGATGGTCATCTGGTTCGATGCCAATGCCTGGCCGGTGTTGAACTGCGTGGCGATCAGGTAGGAATTGACCCCGGATGGCAGCGCGGCGGCCACGACCGCGACCTTCGCTGACAGCGGCGGCAGGCCGAACAGCCAGACCAGGCCGAGCGCGACGGCCGGCATCAGCAACAGCTTCAGCGCCGACAGGGCCAGCGCCGGCCGCACGTTGCCGGAGATGCCGAAACGGCACAGGCCAAGCCCCATGGCAAACAGCGCGACCGGTCCGGCGATGTTGGCCAGCGCATCGACCAGCCGGACGGCCAGCGCCGGCAGTGGCAGGCCGGTGATACGCCATACCCATCCGGCCAGGATGCCGATGATCAGCGGATTGGAGAGCAACTTTCGAAAGAAGCGCCGGATGATGCGCAGCGGATGCACATGCTCGTCACCGCGGCCAAAGATTTCAAACAGGATGATCGACGCCATGATCATCGTCGGCAGATGCACGGAAATCAGCAGCGACAGCACTTCGAACCCACTTGGCCCGAATGTGCCGAGGACGAACGGAATGCCGAGCAGGACGAGATTGGAAAAAGCCGACGACACACCGCCAACGACCCCCGCACGCGCGTCGCGCCCGAACACCCGCGTGATCACCAGATGGCCTGCGGCCCATGTGACTGCGGCCGCCGCGAAATAGGCTCCCCAGAACAACCAGGGCGCAGTGCCGTGGAAATCGGCGTTGACCATGGTGCGGAACAGAAGCAGCGGCATCGCCACCCCGACGGCGAATTCGGCGATGGCCTCGCCCGCCTCGGCCTTCAGATAGCCGGTGAGCCCGGCCAGATAGCCGAGCGCGACAAGGCCGAAGACAAAAAGGACGGTTTCGATGAGTGGAGACATTTTTCTCCTGATAGGCGAGCCGGCATTGCAGCGCAATCGCCCCGCCTTGCGAAGCGGCCTGCCCTCGCCAACAACCGGGCTTGGTCATGCCTTGTTTTTCAGCCGGCTTTGCCGTCCCTATATGCGGTCACCGGAACCCACCTCCGGTGACCGGAAAAGGACGCCTGATGCTTCGATCTGTGCTGGCTCTATTGCTGCTCGTCATTCCCGCCGCGGCCCATGCGACCGAAGCCGGCTGGGCGCTGTTGCGCGACGGCGGACATGTCGTGCTGCTTCGCCATGCCATGGTCACAGGCACCACCGATCCGGCGAATTTCGACATCGAGAAATGCGCGACCCAGGTCAATCTCTCGACGCGCGGCAAGCAGCAGGCACGCAAGATCGGCGCGCTGTTCGGCGCCCGGGCGGCGCCGATCGAGCGTGTGCTGTCCAGCCGCTATTGCCGCTGCCGCGACACCGCCCGCATCGCTTTCGAAGCAGAGCCCGAGCCCTTCGCCCCGCTTGACCTGCTGAAGACCGACGCGAGCGAGAAAGCCGCCCAGCTCGCTGCGGTCGTGAACGAGATCCGCGGCTATTCCGGCTCCGACAATCTGGTCATGGTCACCCATCTGGAAAACATAATGGCGCTCACCGGCATCTCGCCGCGCGAAGGCGAAGCCGTGATCGTCGAGCCGCAAGGCGACGGCCTGCGCGTGCTCGGCCGCGTCACCTTTTAATCTGCGCTGGAGCCGGTTGAAGCGCATTGGGTCACGGCTTCCCCTTCAATTTTCTCCGAAGGAAGGCGGAGAAGGGTCGAACCCGGTATTCCGCTTAGGGTACCAGCGCTAGATTTTCACCACTCGCGACGGCTTTCAGTTGCGAGCGTCGCTTGCTGGAGCTGCGTTAGTCAGGAGGAGGCTAATGGTATTTTTAATGGAACGCTAATATACATGGACGCTCGAACGAGCAGCGCCTGCCAAATACTTGAGGAATGCCATGCGAAGATTCATCGTCACGGCAATGTATATCGCCGCCGCAACAGCCGCTAACGCCCATGATTGGTACGAAGACAAGGTTGACCCGCAGACGAAATTCCGGTGTTGCGGTGGTTCTGATTGCCGTGCCATACCTCGGTCTTCGGTGCGGTCCAGGATCGACGGTGGTTACACTTACTTGCCGCATAATTTCAACATCCCACGGGACCGTGTGCAGGAATCCCCAGACGGCCAATACCATATCTGCGAGAATACCTATGTCGTAACCAATCAGCTGTATTGGCGCTGCTTTTTCGCACCTCGTGCCACGGTCTCTCTACTTCTCCCACGTTAAGGTAAATATTGCGCGTCGCTGCCGGGATCGACATCGGCAAGGTGCGCAGCTGTGGCAAATTCGGTCGCGCCGCCCGCTGCCCTGAACGGACGTTCGCGTTCGCTACACGGGAAAGCATTCTATAGCGGATTGTCCGGTCCTGGCGCACCTGGCTCGTTCCAGCAACCAATGCGGATGACGGCTAACTACCCGCTACCTAGCGTTAGATTTCGCACTTGCAGCCACGCATCGATACGGAGCTTCCATGCCTCGATCATGTGCGCGAACGCGTCCTCCGTCAGCTCGGACAGATACGATCTTCCTGCCGTGCTCAAGGCAGTGATAGTGTAGGCAATCGACGCCTCCGTGCCTCCGTCAGCGGTCGAGCGGCAGGCCACCTCGACAAATCCGAAACGCGAATCCGGCGTCACCCGGACATAGCGGATGCGATGCGCCACGGGGTCCCAGTCCGTGCAGGCCCAGAGCGTGGTCTCATCACCGTGAGCGGTCCTGAAGACCATGCCCTGGCGCGTCTCCCCGTCTTGTGGATGCAGAAATTCCGGATCCCAGCCGTCCACCCACAGGGTCTCCCCAGTCGGCGTGAACAGCGGAAAGACGCGGTCGACCGGCCCCGAAAGCACGATGCTATGAGTGCGCTCAAGATGGTTCGTCACTCGTCCTCCCCGCTCGTTTCCGAAAAACGGTGGCTGTCTGCCGCACTGAGCTCCAGCCCGTAGATGCGCTTCAATTGGCCGATTGTTTCCAGGGTCGCCGCGGAGAACGGCGTCTGGCCTTCGAAGGCATGCAGCACGATGCCCTCGATGAGGTCACCCAGGCTCATGTCGCGATGCTCGGCCAAGGCTTTGAGCACCTTCACCAATCGTTTTTCCAAGCGCACCCCGGTCTGCACGCGTTCTATCATTCTCACATTTTACCATGGTACGTTGGTACCAACAACCAGTTGCCCCGCGCCAATCGTAGGTGTTGCAAAAATACCACCGCTGAAAGAAGCCGCGTCCAGCCACGACTATGCCGCTTGCGACAACCGGTCGCAGCGGCTATAGGCGCGCTCCCGGTCACGAAAACCGAAGCGAGCACAAAGGTTGGAGCTTTTGCCTCCGCCCGCGCAGCCGGCATTGCCGCCCTGTGTACGGCGCCGTTTCGGGGATTGGGATCGCGGATGTAGCTCAGCGGAAGAGCGCCGGACTGGGTCCGGAGGTCGGGGGTTCAATTCCCTTCATCTGCACTTCGGATAGCTCAGTTGGTTAGAGCATCAGATCGATAATCTGACTGTCGAAGGTTCAAATCCTTCTCCATGGCCTCGAAAGCCAGCACCTTCAGGTGGTGTTATCTGAAACGGTCCGGGGACTGGAATGCGAAAGACCTGACGGACGGCCCACGCCCTGGGCGCGGGCCGGACCCGAAAGTCTGACGCCATCGGCTCGCGGCCAGGCCCGCGGTGACGATCAAGGCGCACCAATGCCGGCAAGCGAGGTCAAGGCCTCCGGCGCCCGCTTCGGTGCCTCGCGATCCGCTCCCGAAGGCCCGCCACGGGCGGATGCCACCGATCCCCCGATCATTCGTGCCCGGAGTGAAGCAAGAAGCGACGTGAAACGAGAAACGAAAGGACGATCGACGCATGATTTGACGCCTCGGGAGGGGCCATGCCCGACAGGAGTGAAGACCATGACGACCATTCTCGATAGGATTCTTGGGCGCGAGCGCGTCCTCGTAAGGGAAAACGAACGTGCCATCACGCTCTACAAGGGTGAGATCAAGGCTGTTCTGGTGCCGGGCGAGCATTGGCTCGCCAACCGGCGTCGGAGCCTTGAAGTGTCGCGGCACGATCTGAAGAACCCGGAATTCGTTTCGGCGTACGAGAAGGCGTTGTTCGACAAGCTCCCGGATGCGGCCGCGCGTCATTTCACCGTCGTTCGCACCGGGCGCACGGAAGTTGCAGTCATCGAGCGTGACGGCGGCCTCCATGCCGTTCTGGCGCCGGACCGCAAGCTCGTCCTGTGGACGGATGCCGGACCGTGGAAGGTGACGGTGATCGATACGGCCACTGACCTCGCGATCGATCCGGCTGTGATGCGCCGGCTCGGCCAGGCCCGAAAGGCGGAGCTGATGTCCGTCCATCCGGTCGTGGACGGGCAGGCCGGACTGCTGTTCGTCGACGGCGCTCTCGTGCGGACGCTGACGGCGGGCGTGCACGGCTTCTGGAACGTCGGGCGCATAGTGCAGATCAAGGTCGTCGACCTCAAGCGCCAGTCGCTCGACGTCGCCGGGCAGGAAGTGCTGACCAAGGATCGTGTCACGGTCCGCGTCAACATCGCGGCCGAATACCGTGTCGTCGATGCGGTGCAGGCGGTGAGTGCTGTGAAGGACTTCTCCGAAGCCCTCTACCGCGCCCTGCAATACACCTTCCGCAAGACGCTTGGCGCGCTGACGCTCGATCAGATCCTCGAAAAGAAGGTGACGGTCGATGAGGAAGCCGCCGGGAAGGTCCGTGCCGACATGGCCGAGATCGGGATCGAGGTCAGCGATATCACCCTCAAGGATGTCATCCTGCCGGGCGAGATGCGCGAGATCCTCAACCAGGTGGTGTCGGCCGAGAAGCAGGCCGAGGCCAACGTCATCCGCCGTCGCGAGGAGACGAACGCCACGCGTTCGCTGCTCAACACGGCCAAGGTGATGGCCGAGAACCCGGTGATGCTGCGGCTGAAGGAGCTCGAAGCTCTGGAAACCATCGCCGGCAAGGTCGAGCGGCTGACCGTCCACAACGGAACGGGCGGGCTGCTGAACGACCTGGTCAAGCTCCGCGACAGCTGAGCGGAAGCAACATCATGGGAAGGGCCGCCGGGCCAACTGGCGGCTCTTCTTGCGTTTACGAAGTGGGTATCCCATCTGCGCCCGGCGTTCAGGTCTTTTCCTGCCCGGAAAAACCGATTAGACAGCGCCCAAACACATGCGGACAGATTCCGCCCGCAACCGAAGGAAAAGCCCTTGTCCACCACGTTCGACAAAGTCGCCAAGATCATCGCCGACACCAGTGAGATCGATATCGACACGATCACCCCTGAAAGCCACACCATCGACGATCTCGGCATCGACAGCCTCGACTTCCTCGACATCGTCTTTGCCATCGACAAGGAATTCGGCATCAAGGTGCCGCTGGAAAAGTGGACGCAAGAGGTCAATGACGGCAAGGCCTCGACCGACGAATACTTCGTCATGAAGAACCTGTGCGCCAAGATCGACGCACTGGTCATGGCCAAGAACGCCTAAAATGGTTCGTTTTCAAGCCTGACCCACAACAGCCGCCCATGAACGCCCACGACGTCATCATATCAGGCATCGGCCTTGTCTCTTCGCTGGGAGAAGGCCCGGATGCGCATTGGCGCAAACTCGTCCAGCCCGGCCTGGAACCGGTGCTCGAAGCCGCGCGCTTCTCGCCCTACACCGTCCACCCGCTGCCGGAGATCGACTGGAACCTGCAGATCGCCAAGCGCGGCGACCAGCGGCAGATGGAAACCTGGCAGCGGCTCGGCACCTACGCCGCCGGCATGGCGCTGGACGACGCCGGCATCAAGGGCAATGACGAACTCTGCACGACCATGGACATGGTGGTGGCTGCCGGCGGCGGCGAGCGCGACGAGGCGGTCGACGCCGATATTCTCGCCGCCTCGGAAAGCCGCAACGACCGCGACGTGCTGCTCAACGAGAAACTGACAACCGAATTGCGGCCGACGCTGTTTCTGGCGCAGCTTTCCAACCTGCTCGCCGGCAACATCTCGATCGTCCACAAGGTGACCGGCTCGTCGCGCACCTTCATGGGCGAGGAAGGTGCCGGCGTCGCCGCCGTCGAGACGGCCGCCGCGCGCATCCGCTCCGGCCAGTCGACGCATATCCTGATCGGCGGCGCCTTCCAGACCGAACATTCCGACATGCTGCTTGGCTATGAATTGGCCGGCTACCTGCATCGCGGCCCCTGGAGACCGGTCTGGCAAAGACAGGGCCTGGACGGCGGCGGCGTGGTGACCGGATCCGGCGGCGCGTTTCTCGTCCTGGAACAGCGCGAACATGCGATCAGCCGCGGGCGAAAGATCTATGCCGAACTCGGCCCAGTCATATCCGGACGCGCAAAACGCCGGCAGGGCGAACTCGATGGCGAGATTGCCGCGCTGCTCAGGCAGGCGGCATTGCCGAACGGCGAGTTGCTGACGATTTCAGGCGCTTCAGGTGCCCATGCCGCTACTGCTGCCGAGAAATCGGCGCTCGACGCCAATCCGGCGATTGCAGCACGCGGCTTTTCGACGCTGACCGGCCACATGAAGGAAGCGCAGTTTCCCTTCGCCGTGGCGCTGGCGGCACTGGCTGTCGAACGCAGGGCCGCCTACCCGGCTTTTGACGCCGCCACCGAGAAGCCGTTCAACGGCATTCCCAGGACCGTGCTTGCAACGGCGATCGGCTATCACCAATTCGAGGGTATGGCGTTGGTCAACGCCGCCTAGAGGGTGTCAGGATAAAAATATGGCCAATCTGAACGACCACATGGGCAGGCCGATCGTCGCCGTCACCGGTATCGGCGTGGTGACGTCGCTGGGCGTCGGCAAGGCCGACAATTGGGCAGCGCTCACCGCGGGCAAGTCCGGCATCCATCCGATCACCCGCTTTCCGGTTGACCATCTGAACACCCGCATCTCCGGCATGGTCGATTTCCTGCCGTCGAGCTCAAAGGGCGCCAGCCTCCTTACCTACGATCTCGCCGAGATCGCCGCGCAGGAAGCCGTGACCGAAGCCGGCCTTGATTCGGGCGATTTCGGCGGGCCGCTTTTCCTCGCCTCGCCGCCGGTCGAACTCGACTGGAGCGAGCGCTTTTCGCTGTACAATTCCGACAAGCACGACATCGGCGCCGAACGGCTGCTTCGCGTGGCGCGCGGCTTGAAGGGACTCGATGTCTTCGAGACCACCCAGTTCGGTTCGATCGCCGACCGGCTCGCCGACCGTTTCGGGACGCGCGGGCTGCCGATCACGCTGTCGACGGCCTGCGCCTCGGGCGCCACCTCGATCCAGCTCGGCGTGGAGGCGATCCGCCGCGGCGAATGCGACCGGGCGCTGTCGATCGGCGCCGACGGCTCGGCAACCGCCGAGGCGCTGATCCGTTTCTCGCTGCTTTCAGCGCTTTCCACGCACAACGACATCCCCGAAAAGGCGTCGAAGCCGTTCTCCAAGGATCGCGACGGCTTCGTGCTGGCCGAAGGCTCGGGCGCGCTTGTGCTGGAATCGCTGGAGGCCGCATTGGCCCGCGGCGCGACCATTCTCGGCATCCTGCGCGGCTGCGGCGAGAAGGCCGACGATTTCCACCGCACCCGCTCGAAGCCGGACGGCTCACCGGCGATCGCGGCGGTTCGCGCCGCCCTCGCCGATGCCGGCTTGGGCGAGGACGAGATCGATTATGTCAACGCCCACGGCACCTCGACGCCGGAAAACGACAAGATGGAGCATCTGTCGCTGTCGACCGTCTTCGGCGAGCGGATCGGCTCGATGCCGATCTCGTCGAACAAGTCGATGATCGGCCACACGCTGTCGGCGGCCGGCGCCGTCGAAGCCGCGTTTTCGCTGATGACCATGCGCGAAAGCGTCATCCCGCCGACCATCAATTACGACAATCCCGATCCGGCGATCGTGCTCGACGTGGTGCCGAACCAGAAGCGCAACGCCGAGGTCGGCACGGTGCTGTCGAACTCCTTCGGCTTCGGCGGCCAGAACACCTGCCTTGTCATGGCGCGGGAACCGGTCTAATGCATGTCGCCCAAAAGTGCGAAGCGGTTTTGGGACAACGACATGCATAAAAAACAAAAACTTAAAGCGCGTCGGCCGAATCCTTTTCAACGCGGCGCGCTTTAAGCGAGCCTTTTCCCGCTCAACAGAACCGACAGGCTCCATGCGCGCATTGCAACTTATCGAGGACCGCCGCCTTGAAACGGTGGACCTGCCGCTTCCGCCGCAGCCTGCGCTGGGCGAAGTGACGCTGCGCATCAAGGCCGTGGCGCTTAATCATATCGACGTCTGGGGCTGGCGCGGCATGGCCTTCGCCAAGCGCAAGCTGCCGCTGGTCGTCGGCGCCGAAGCTTCAGGCGAGGTTGAGGCGGTCGGCCCCGGCGTCTCCAGCCTTGTGCCCGGGCAGCTTGTGTCGATCTACGGCGCGCGCACCTGCGGGCTTTGCCGCGCCTGCCGCGAAGACCGCGACAACCTTTGCGAGCATGTCTCGGGCGTACACGGCTTCCATCTCGACGGCTTTGCTCAAGAGAAGATAAACCTTCCGGCGCGCCTGCTGGTCCCTGCCCCGCCCGGCGTGACGGACATCGGCGCCGCCGTCGCGCCCGTCACCTTCGGTACGGTCGAACACATGCTGTTCGACAATGCCAGGTTGCAGCCCGGCGAAACCATCCTGATCCATGCCGGCGGCTCGGGCATCGGCTCCGCCGCGATCCAGTTGGCGAAGAAAATGGGCTGCACCGTAATCACCACGGTCGGCTCGAACGACAAGATTGACAGGGCGAAGGCGCTTGGCGCCGACCATGTCATCAACTATCGCGAGGACCGTTTCGAAGGCGTCGTGCGCAAGCTGACGAAGAAGAAGGGCGTCGACGTCGTCTTCGAGCATGTCGGCGCCGACACCTTTGCCGCCTCGATGCTGTGCCTGAAACGCGGTGGCCGCCTGGTGACCTGCGGCTCGACCTCGGGCGTGTCGACACAGATCAATCTGATGCAATTGTTCCAGCAGCAATTGAAGCTGCTCGGCTCCTTCGGCTGCCGCATGCAAAACATGGCCGACGCCATGCAGAAAATGGCGGCGGGGCTGGTTTCTCCGGTCATCGACACCGAAGTCGGCTTCGACGGCATCGACGCCGCGCTGAAGCGCATGGAAGGCCGTGACGTGTTCGGCAAGATCATCCTGCGCATCGGCTGAACATAATGTTGCTGTCTAAAAACATCACGGTCTAGGAATGGTCGGCAACGCCTTCAAGAAGCTCCGCCGGGACTTGGCGTTCCGCCACGGCAGGCGGCTGCGCCAATTCAACTACTGGTTGCTTGCGCGCGTCGCGATGACGATAATTTGGCTGCTGCGTCTGCTGCCGGTCGACAGCGCGCTCAATTTCGCCGACCGCGCCGCCCGTCGCATTGGCCCGTGGGTGGGACGCCACAACGTCGCCATCGCCAATCTGCGCAACGCCTATCCGGAAAAGAGCGACCGCGAGATCCAGGCCATTGCGTCCGACATGTGGGGCAACATGGCTCGGCTCGCCGCGGAATACATCTTTCTCGACGCCCTGTTCGACTACGATCCCGCCGCGACGAAACCGGGCCGCATCGAGGTCAAGGGGATCGAGCACTTCGTGCATATTGCCGAGGAACAGAAGCCGCATATCATCTTCACCGGGCATCTCGGCAATTTCGAACTGCTTCCGGTCGCGGCAGCCACTTTCGGCATGAACATCACGGCGCTGTTTCGCCCGCCCAACAACCCCTATCTTGCCGACTACATCCTCTCGACTCGCCGCTCGACCATGGGATCGCTTCTGCCCTCCTCCACCGGCGCTTCGTTCGCGCTGGCGGCAATCCTGGAGAAAGGCGGCAATATCGGCGTGCTAGTCGACCAGAAATTCTCGAGCGGGCTCGAAACGACATACTTCGGCCGCCCATGCGAGAGCAACCGGGTTCTGGGCACCCTGGCGCGGCACTATGACTGCGATGTCTATCCGGCCCGCTGCGTGCGCTTGCCGGGCAACCGCTTCCGGCTCGAGATCGAGGACAAACTGACCTTGCCGCGCACCGCCGGCGGCAGTGTCGACGTCCATGCCACCACCCAGCTGCTCAACGACGTGGTCGAGCGCTGGGTGCGCGAGGATCCCGGCCAGTGGATGTGGTTCCACAAAAGGTGGGAGATCAGCGGCCCGCGCAGGAAGCGTCAACGGGCGAGACAGCGCGGCGAAGCCGCCTGAGCGGCAGGACAATGGGAGGCAGCGCAAGCGCGAATCGATTGCCCTGCAACCGTGGGTAGTCTCGGCTTGACAGGTGACGGCAGTTATGCTAGGAATTTAAGTACAATATTGATCTGCGCCCGCCCACTGAGGCGGGGTTTTTTGTTTCGGTCGAATCGCTCGACCGCCAGAGGGTCTATCGAGATTGGTACCGGAAAGCCGCGACAAAGGCGCCAAAGGCGGGCGATTGATTGCGCCGGCTCGGGTAGTAGAGATGATATCCCTGGAAGGTCGGACACCAGTCGGCAAGGACTTCCTGGAGCTGACCACTGTCGACATATGATTGAACAAGATCCTTCGGTGCATAGGCCAAACCGATGCCGTCGAGCGCCGCGTCAAGCGCCGGCGCGATATTGTTCAAAGTCAGCTGGCCGTCCACACGGACGCTGAATTCGAGTCCGTTCTTCCTGAATTCCCAGGCATACAACCCGCCTGAGGTGGGAAGCCGCAGATTGATGCAGTTGTGGTCGGTCAAGGCCTGAGGGCTCTTCGGCGCGGCCCGACGAGCGAAATAATCGGGTGAGCCGACGACGGAATAGCCGACATCAGGACCAATGCGAACCGCCACCATGTCGCGGGCGATTGCCTCGCCAAGTCGAACACCGGCATCGAACCGACGCTCGACGATGTTGGTGAAGCCGTTGTCGACAATGAGCTCCACGTTGATGTCCGGGAAGTCTCGCATGAAGGCTGGCAGCCTGGGGCGAAAGACGAGATTGACGGCATCATCGGGGCACACGATGCGGACCTGGCCCGAGGGTTTGCCGCGCAGCGCGCTGATCGCGCTGATCCCGGCGGCAATGCTCTCGAAATGCGGCTCGATGCTTTCGACGAGGCGTTCTCCGGCCGCCGTGGGCGCCACATCGCGGGTCGTGCGAGAGAGGAGACGGACGCCAAGCCGCTCCTCCATTGCCCTGATCGTATGACTGAGGGCCGATCGGGTGACGCCCAACTTGGCGGCCGCTCGCGTAAAGCTCCGCTCCCGAGCGACCTCAAGAAACGCTCGCATCTCACTGAACTCGTCGCGGGGCATTGGTGAGCTCCATTCACTACGACATGCAGATTATAGCTGCTAGTCGGACAAGACCAGTCTGGCTACCTAGTCTGGCAAACGGACAGGAGCGTACGGCATGGCCATCGAACTGACACTGGATGACATCCCTTCGGCCGAAAGGGCGGCGACTCCATGGGCTGCGGTCACCTGCCTCTCGCTTTTGACCTTTCTCCTGGTCGGCCTGGAGTTCATGCCGGTGAGCCTGTTGACTCCGATTGCGCAGGACCTGGCCATCTCGGAAGGCCGAGCCGGACAGGCGATCGCCGTGTCGGGGCTCTTTGCCGTGATCACCAGTCTGTTCGGCAACTCGCTCCTGGCCGAGCTCGACCGGAGAACGGTCGTCCTGCTTTACACGGCAGTGCTGGTCGCATCGAGTTTGGCTGTTGCCCTCGCTCCCAACTTCTTCGTTTTTCTGGCCGGACGGGCTCTGGTCGGGATCGCGGTCGGCGGCTTCTGGTCGCTCTCCACGGCCATTTTGGCGCGCCTGGCCTCGGGTTCCGACCTGCCCAAGGCCATCGCCCTGCTGCAGGGCGGGACAGCATTCGCGATCGTCATCGCCGCGCCGTTCGGAAGCTTCCTCGGCGAGCTGATCGGGTGGCGGGGCACCTTCTTCGTCACAGTCCCAATCGGCCTCGCGGCGCTCATCTGGCAATTCGCCGTTCTGCCGAAGATGCCGCCGATGGAAGCCGCTTCGGCGTCCGGCATGTTCCGTCTGCTGCGCAATCGGACCTTCGCCATCGGCATGGCCGCGACCGGCCTCGCCTTCATCGGAATGAATTCGCTGTCGATCTACCTGCGTCCTTTCCTCGAAAGTGTCACGGGCCTCGACGTGAACGTCTTGTCGGTGGTGCTCCTTGGCCTGGGGTTGGGCGGCTTGGCCGGGCTGTTCATCGCCGGCTTCGTTCTCCGGCGGAACCTCACCGCCGTGCTGGTCGGGCTGCCGAGCGCGCTTGTGCTCCTCGCCCTGCTCCTGATCGCAGCGGGACCGGTCCTTTGGGCCACGGCCGCCCTTCTGGTTCTTTGGGGGCTGTTCAACACCCCGATTCCAGCGGCGTGGGGTACATGGATGGCTCAGATCATTCCCGACGACCTCGAAGCTGGAGGCGGGTTGCAGGTCGCATTGATCCAGTTCGCCATCGCCGGCGGCGCTTCCGCGGGCGGCATGCTGTTCGACACTGCCGGCTGGTGGAGCGCTTTCCTGCTCGCCGCAGCCCTGCTCGCGGGCTCAGCCGTGCTCGCCGCTGCCGCCAGCCCTCGCGCATAGTCCCGACTAACGCCCCTAGGAGCTCATCATGTGCGAGGCGCAGCCATAACGAGGGTATCGCCGCATCTCGCCTATTATGGTCCGGTCGAGATCGATGAGGAGAAAAGCACCTTCACAATCACTGTTGAGTCGTCCCTGGTGCGCGATCTCATCGGACAGGAATTGGAGCGGGTGTTCGAGGTCACCGGAGATCAGCTGGTGATCATCCCGGTCGATCCCGAGGAAGGCTGGCGCGTCACTCACGAGCGCTTGTGATCGCATCGCCCCGCGAACGCGGGGCCCACTCTCCACCGCTTCGAAGGAGCGCACGGTCTAGCGGATGGATGATCTCGCTGCTTGGTCAGCATGGCGTGAGACAGGTTTCGCGACACGGCTCCGTAATTGCCCGCTCTCCACCGCGTTTAGCCACATTTCTGCGACGCCACGAGAAAAGCGATCCTGATCGGTCAAAGCCTCGCCTCATCGGCCGTAAGTGCGTGCTCTCGCGTGCCGGAGACGATGATCTCCAGGACCTCATGCTCGTCGGTGTTTTTGATGTAGCGATCGCCGACGTTCTCGCCGCGCTTAAGCACCATCACGCGGTCGCCCACAGCGAAGATGTCAACAAGGCGGTGGGAGATGATGATCTGGGCAACGCCCTGCTTCTTCAGTTCCAGCATGGTTTCGAGCAGCCGCTCGGTCGCCATCACCGAGAGATTGGCAGTCGGCTCGTCGAGTATCACCACGCGCGGCTGAAAGGAGATAGCGCGGGCAATCGCCACCGATTGCTGGCGGCCGCCCGAAAGGCTCTCGACCTTTTGATAGACGGAGTTCACGTCGACCTTGAGCCGCTTCAGCACACTGTCGGCTTCCGCGTACATTTTCCGCCGATTGACGAAAAGGCCCCTGCGCGGCCAACGGCCAAGAAAGATGTTCTGACCGACATCCATATTCCCGCAAAGAGCGAAATCCTGGTAGATCATCTCGATGCCGGCGTCGCGGCTTTCGTGCGGGCTCTTGAAGTGCACCGGCTGCCCGGCGACGAAGACCTCGCCGGCGTCGCGCTGGTAGGCGCCGGTCAGGATCTTCATCAGCGTCGATTTGCCGGCCGAGTTGTCGCCGACGAGGCCCAGGATTTCGCCGGGATAGAGCACGAGGTCGACGTTGCGGAGCGCCTGCACCGCACCGAAGGCTTTTTCGATGCCCCGCATTTCTACGATCGGTGCAGGCGTGGTCGGGTCAAGCATGGGTGGTCTCCGCCGTTCTTATGCGCCGCGCGAGGCGCGCCCGCAGGCGGCCGAAGATGTTGGCCTGGCGCACCCAGATGTCGATCAGCACCGCCACAATCAGGATGCCGCCGATGAAGACGTTGATCCAGTGCTGCGGCATCGTGAAACCCTGAACGTTGAGCTGCAGCAGCGCCCGAATCAGGGTGATCACCGCCGCCCCGGCGAGCGCCCCGATCACGGTGCCGTAGCCGCCGAAGATCGAACCGCCGCCGATGATCACCGAAGCGATGGCGTCGAGCTCGCGGAACTGGCCGGCTACCGGGTTGAAGCTGCGGAAGTAGGCGACGTTGATGATCCCGGCCATTGTCGCGCAGAGCGCCGCCAGAATAAGCGCGAGAAAACGCACCCGGTTGGTATTGATTCCGGCATAAGCGGCGGCGCGAATATTGCCGCCGGTCGCATAGACCTTCTGCCCGAACGGCATGTAGGCGAGCACGACGCCGGCGATGAGGGCGACGAACAGCATCCAGATGGTCTGGACGCTCACCACCTCAGCGATCGAGCGCAGCAGCCCGTCCGGCAGCGAGATGCGGTAGTGCAGCAGGATGTCGTTCACCTTGCGGCCAAGCAGGTTGTAGCCCTCGGGCCAGCCGGTGAGCTGCTGCCCGGCGACGAACCAGGCGGCGAGGCCGCGGGCGATGTAGAACATGCCGAGCGTGGCGATGAAGGCCGGCAGCTTGAAGCCGACGGTGACGATCGCGTTGACGAGGCCGGCGCACATGCCCGCGAGCAGGCCCATTGCCACGGCGGTCACGGGGTCGGCGCCAAGGACCTTGAGGAAATAGGCGGCGGTGCTGCCGGCGAGAGCGAGCACCGCCCCGACGGAGAGATCGATATCGCCGGCGGCGATGACGTAGGTGAGTCCGATGGTGATCAGCGCAAGCTCGGTGTAGTTGAGCAAGATCGCGAAGCTGTTGGACAGGTTCCACCAGTAGTCCGGCCGGAGCGCGAGGCCGGTCAGCCACAGGACCGCGGTCAGGATGATGGCGAGCGCGTCGCGCCGGGCGAGGAACTTGCCGAACCCGGTGGCCGACAACGCCATGTCGGTCGCCATCGCGCCCTTGGTCTGCACCCCCTCGATCGCGATGCCGCCGATCTCGTAGGCCGGTGGCGGCGGCCGGTCGCGGAGCCAGGCCCAGAGGCGCCCTGCCACCTGGCGGCGGATGAGATAGGGCTCGATGAGCACCGCGACGACGAGCAGCAGCCCGAGGAACACCGGCACCGCGCCGACCGGTAGCGAGAAAACGGCATTGACCGTGATCTCCTCGTCGCCGATCTTGATGATGCGCGTGATCGGCCAGCCCTCGCGCAATACCTTGTCGAGCAGCACCACCAGCAGGGCGCCAAGGCAGGATCCGGCGACCCGGCCGCGGCCGCCGAGGATCGAGGCGCCGCCGATGATCACGGCGGCAATGACGGTCAGCTCACCGCTGACGCCGTAGAGGGGCGTCACGCCCTTGTCCTGGGCAGCTGACATCAAACCGGCCAGCGCCGCGCAGAGCGAGGAGATCAGGAAGGCTCGGATGCGCACCCAGTTGGTCGGGATGCCGGCATAGGACGCCGCCTGCTCGTTGCCGCCGGTGGCGAAGGTCTCGTAGCCCCAGCGCGTCTTGGCAAGCACATAGGCGCCGATCACGGCGACAATGAGGAAGATCACGATCTGGTTGTTGAAGCCGAGGAGGTTGGTCTCGCCGAGGTGAAAAAAACCCGGATAGCCGGTCGCCTTGGCAGGGTAGTAGATCGCCTGGCCGTGAGTGAGCGCCAGCACGAAGCCGCGGCCGATGAAGAGGACGGTCAGCGTGGCGATGAACGCCGGCACCTTGAGGATGGTGACGAGCACGCCGTTGATCAGCCCGATCAGCGTGCCGAGCAGCAGGCAGAGGATCGCCGACGTGACGACGCCGAGGTCAAGGAAGTTCGGCGCGAACAGCCTGGCAAAGACGACGGCGACTAGGCCGTAAGTTGAACCGACCGAAAGATCGAGGTCCTTGTTGACGATGACGAAGGTCACTCCGACCGCGATGATGGCAACCCGCGAGGTGTCGCGGAGCAGCGAGTGAAACGCTCCTGTTGACCCGAAGAACGCGGGATTGACGAGAGCGCCGCCGAGATAGAGCAGCAAAAGCAAGGCAACGAGCCCCACCTCCCAGCCGCCGACAATCTGGGACGGCGCACGGCCGAGCGATGTGGTCGCGGTAAGCGCCATGGTCTCTTCTGGTCGATTTCCTGCTGCCGCATTGCGGGAGAGCCTGCGCCCTCCCGCAATGATTTCAGACGTTCCGAGTGGACTCAGTTCTCGAAGCGCTTGCCGACGTCCTCGACGGTCTCCTTCGTCACCAGTTGGGCGCGTGTGTCGAGGTTGGCCGCCGCGATGCCGCGATCGATCTCCAGATAGAGTTGCATGACCGGCCAGAAGCCCTGCAAGAAGGGCTGCTGCCCGAGCGCGCCGGTCAGATCGCCGCTCTTCATCGCATCCTGCTGGGCCGGGCCGAGGTCGAAACCGTAGGCGCAGATCTTGCCGGTCATTCCGGTCTGAGCGACGGCCTTGGCAAGCGCCGGCGTGAACACGTTGTTGCCGGCGAACGCGCCAACGACATCGCCGCGCGATTCGAACAGCGTCACGATGCCGTTCACCGGATCATTCGGATTGGTGTCTATACCGGTGTTCTCCGGACCCGCGTCGACCTTGAAGGCATCAAGCTTGCCGGCATCCCTCAAGCCCTTGACGATGGCGTTGAAAGCCGAAGTGACGCGATTGTTCACCTCGATGTTGCCCATTGCGGTCGACGACGGCAGGACGATCGAACCCTTCTCGATACCCTTGTCCGCGAGGCACTTGACGAGCGCCTCGCCGGCGATTGCGGCAGCGGAGGCGTCCTGGCCAGTGTGGCCGATGCCGCTGCGGTTGAGGATCGTGCCGTCAAAGGAATTGGTCGTAGCGACCGGTATGCCCTTCGCCTCGGCGGCCTTGACGATGTCGTTGTAGGCGCCGACCTGGGGCGTTGTCATGATCAGCCCGTCGATCGTCGGATCCTGCACGATCTGGTTCAGGATTTCGATCTCGCGGGCAGGGTCGTCGGTCGGCGATTCCGAGCCGAGCAGCAGGACCTTGGCGCCGATCAGGTTGCCGGCGACGGTCGCGCCGACGTAGACCGGATCGAAGAAGCCATTGCCGGCAGTGTGTGTCACGATAGCGAAAGTGAGGTGACCATCGGCCGAATGGAAGTCCTTGGTACCGGGGGCCTCCTTTGCGGCTTCTTCGAAGCTGTAGCCGCCGACCGCCTTATCGACGCCGCCCGATTGTGCGTAGGCGTTCGATACGCCGAGCGATAACGCCGCGGCACACGCCGCGAGCGAGAAAATACGTTTCATGATTTTCCTCCCTTGCAACCAACGGTCGGAAGCCGTTCGGGCGCATTTATTCAGGATTCCGAATGCTTCCTCCCACCCCGTATATTCTGCCCAAAGCCTGCCCACGTAAATAGTGCTAGCGCGACTCGGTGTCAGACAGACGAGGAGACTTGGTGTATTATGATCCCTACCTGGGCCGCATTTCAAAAGGGAGCGACACAGAGAGCACCAAGAATAAAGTTTCACAAACGCGTAGGGAGGATACCGCGATGAATCTGCGACCAGACCCCACATTCTATGCGTCACCGAAGCTGGCTATGGAAGGGCCGCCGGAAACTCTGGCCTACACGTTGATGCTTAGCCCGGACTTCTCGCAACCCGACGGCCTGGCTGTGGTGAATGTCGATCCAAATTCGCCGGAGTTCGGCAAGATCGTCCACACTGTGATCATGCCAAACAAGGGCGATGAGTTTCATCACTTCGGCTGGAATGCGTGTTCTTCGGCGCTATCACCACTGACTGGCCACGCCTTTTTGGAGCGTCGTTATCTGATCATTCCGGGGATGCGTTCGTCGCGCATCTACATAATTGATGTGAAGGGCGGGCCGACGGCCGCCAAGATTCACAAGATCATCGAACCCGCAGAAGTCTTTGCCAAGACGGGCTATTCCCGCCCGCATACGATCCACTGCGGACCCGAGGGCATCTATGTCTCGACCCTGGGCGGCGGCGGCAAGGACGGTACCGACGGTCCTCCGGGCATCTTCATCATGGATTGCCAGACCTTCGATGTCATTGGCCGCTATGAGATAGATCGTGGCGCCCAGGACAAGCACTACGATTTCTGGTGGAACCTGCCGCGCGACTACATGGTCAGTTCCGAATGGGCCCTGCCGCCGCAGTTCGAAAACGGCATCGTCCCGGAGGATCTACTGTCCAACAAGTACGGCCACCGCATGCATTTCTGGGATCTGCGTGCGCGTAAGAACATTCAGACGATCGATCTGGGCGCCAATCACCAAATGGCGCTCGAAATCCGCCCGGCGCATGATCCAGTCCAGCAATACGGCTTCTGCGGCGTTGTGGTCGATACCACCAATCTCGAAGGCTCGATCTGGACTTGGTGGCGCGACGCAGATGGCAAGTTCCAGGCCAAGAAGACGGCGATCATCCCGCCTCAACCGGCCAATGCCGACGATCTGCCGGATCTTCTGAAGGGTTTCTCGGCGGTGCCCCCGCTGGTCACCGACATCGACCTCAGCCTCGACGACAAATATCTCTACGTGGCTTGTTGGGGTATGGGTGAAATGCATCAATACGATGTCAGCGACCCGATGAAGCCGGTTCTGGCGGGCAAGGTCGAACTGGGTGGGATCGTCAAGAAGACCAAGCACCCCTGTGGCAAGGTCTTCGGCTATGGGCCACAGATGGTCGAGATTAGCCGCGACGGCAAGCGTGTCTATTGGACCAATTCGCTCTATTCGACCTGGGACGATCAGTTCTATCCCGGTGAGCGCGGCGGGGCGATGGTGAAGGCCGATGTTGGCGCCAATGGTGGCCTGACGCTCGACACCAACTTCTTCGTCGAGTTCCCCAAAGGCTATCGAACGCACCAGATCCGACTTGAAGGCGGCGACTGCTCTACCGACAGTTTCTGCTACCCATCGGTCTAGGTGTCGCCCGAACTCCTTTCGACCACAGCCGGCCTCTGGTTTGCTGTGGTCGCCAGCGGGATTTACCATGGCGTAAACCCGGGTATGGGCTGGCCGCTTGCTGTTTCGGCCGCCCTGATGGAACGGCGGGCCTATGCACTGCCGGGCGCACTCCTGGCGCTGGCGTTCGGGCATCTTGTCGCCATGACGGTGGTCCTCTTGCCCTTCGCGCTGATGACCGTGCTGGTTGATTGGCAAACCGAGATCCGCGTTGGCGCAGGTCTAATTGTCGTCGCGCTCGGAGTCTGGCTGCTCTTCAACCGGCGGCATCCTAGATTTCTGGCGCGCGTGCCGCCGTCGCGACTGGCGCTCTGGTCCTTTCTGGTCGCCGTCGCGCATGGCGCCGGCCTGATGCTGGTGCCGATCTACCTCGGCCTGTGCGGCGTCGTTGAAACGGATGCTGGGCACCGTGCCGCGACCGCCCTCATTGCACGAACTGCAGCGCTCTCGATCGGCGTGGCAGCGGTCCACACCGGCGCGATGATCACTGCGGGCGGCGCTTTGGCCTTCGGCGTCTATCGGTGGCTGGGATTAAGGTTTCTTTCGAAAAGCTGGTTTGATCTAGATGTGATCTGGGCGCTAAGCCTAGTTCTGGTCGGGACGATCGGCGTGTTTTCCGCGCTCTAGTTGGTCACCACGATCCGCGTGTTGCGGAAGCCGGCTTGCCGCACCATCGAATAGAAGGCGGCGGCATTGGCCGGGTGCAGCCGCACGCAGCCATGCGACGCCGGGCGCCCGAGAGATTTTACCGCGCCGGTGCCATGGATGGCGTAGCCGCCGCGGTAGAATACCGAATGAGGCATCGGCGACATGTCGTATTTGCGCGAATACCACATCCGTGCCGTTCGTTGCGGCCGGTAGCTGCCGCGCGGCGTGATATAGCCTTTGCGCGCCGTGGATACGCGCCATCGGTAAACCGCCTGACCGTATCTTACAGTCATCGTCTGCGATGACACGTCGATCCTTGCAACCAGCTTGGCTGCCCAGCCCTCGACCGAAGAACCGAGCAGCATCGTTGCCAGTGCCGCTGCCATGAGAACGGTTTTTTTCATGCGATCAACCCCCCTTTGACTGCCCTTGCCTGCTTGCCTTCACGCAATTCTTCATCTTTTTAATCGCAAGTGAATGAGGTAACCACACACCTCTGATGAATTCACCAATCCAAAGCAGCGAATTTGAACGATTTCCCGCGATAGTTGCCGTGACGACACGTAACCACGTAACTAAGGCGCGACCCGCCAACAGGCTTGCCAAAGCGCATCATTGGCTGCTCAATTCGCCGAATGAACGAAATGAATGAACGGCTCCTGAAAGCGGTCGGTGATCGGGTCGACGACCTGGTCGCGTTGACCGCGGACCTGATTCGCTTTCCGACCATCAATCCGCCCGGCGAAGCCTATCGGCCATGCGCCGAATACGTCGGAGCGCGGCTGAAGAAGCGCGGTTTCGAAGTCGAATTCATCCGCGCCGAAGGCACGCCCGGTGACACCGACCGCTACCCGCGCGTCAATGTCGTCGCCCGCTTCGATGGCCGCTCGCCCGGCGTCTGTTTGCATTTCAACTCGCATATCGACGTGGTCGAAGCCGGCGACGGCTGGAGCCTCGATCCCTTCGCCGGCATTGTCAGGGATGGCAAGGTCTATGGCCGCGGCGCCTGCGACATGAAGGGCGGCCTGGCCTCGTCGATCATCGCCGCCGAGGCCTTCATGGAGGTCTTCCCCGATTTTCCGGGCGCCATCGAAATATCGGGCACGGTCGACGAGGAGTCCGGCGGCTTCGGCGGCGTCGCCCATCTGGCAAAGCTCGGCTATTTCTCCAAGCCGAAGGTCGACCACGTCGTCATCCCCGAGCCGTTGAACAAGGACCGCATCTGCCTTGGCCATCGCGGCGTCTGGTGGGCGGAGATCGAGACCAAGGGGGAGATTGCGCACGGCTCGATGCCGTTCCTCGGCGACAACGCGGTGCGCCATATGGGTGCCGTGCTAAAGGCCTTCGAGGACGAGCTGTTTCCGGCGCTCGACCGCAAGGTCACGCGCATGCCGGTCGTGCCCGACGGGGCCAAGCGCTCGACCATGAACATCAACTCGATCCACGGCGGCCAGACCGAGGATTTCCGGCCTGGCCTGCCCTCGCCCAACGTCCCCGATTCCTGCCGGCTGACCATCGACCGCCGCTTCCTGCTCGAAGAGGACCTCGGCACGGTCAAAAGCGAGGTGACCGATATCCTCGACCGGCTGAAGCGCGAGCGCAAGAAATTCGACTACGAGATCCGCGATCTCATGGAGGTGCTGCCGCTGATGACCGAGCGCGATGCGCCGGTGGTCAAGGCGGTGGCGCAAGGCATCATGGAGATATTCGACCGCGAGCCCGACTATGTGATTTCGCCCGGCACCTACGACCAGAAGCACATTGCAGGCATCGGTCACATCTACGACTGCATCGCCTATGGCCCGGGCATTCTCGACCTCGCCCACAGGCCCGACGAATGGGTGGGGATATCAGACATGGTCGAATCGGCCAAGGTGATGGCGATCGGGCTCAACGTGCTGCTTAGGGGCGCGGGCGCTCGGTAGTCGGTGATGGGCGAAAAAACATTCCTGCCGGCGCTGCCGGAAAACACGAAACGCAATTTACTCGTTGGTGAAATCACGCTTCTATCCACCGGGTTTTGAGCATGTTTTTGAGCATATCGGGAGTTGCACGATGAAATTGTGGAAAACCATTCTCACCGCCGCGGCCCTGGTGCTGTCTGCCGGAACATCGGCATTTGCCGCGCGGACCGATCTGGTCATCGGCATTACGCTCGAACCTCCGCATCTCGATCCGACCGCAGGTGCTGCGGCCGCGATCGACGAAGTGCTTTACGCCAATGTGTTCGAGGGGCTGACCCGCATCGGTCCGAACGGCGATGTGCTGCCGGATCTGGCCGAAAGCTGGATGATTTCCGACGACGGCAAGGTCTACACATTCAAGCTGCATACCGGCGTCAAATTCCATGACGGCACCGACTTCAATGCCGACGACGTGAAATTCTCGCTCGACCGCGCCCGTGCCGACAACTCCGTCAACGCACAAAAGGGCCTGTTCGCCGCCATCGATACGGTCGAGGTGGCCGATCCGGCGACGGTCAAGATCACGCTGAAGAACCCGCAAAGTTCGTTCCTCTACAATATGGGCTGGGGCGACGCGGTCATCGTCGCGCCGGAGACAGCCGACACCAACAAGGAAAAGCCTGTCGGCACCGGGCCGTTCAGGTTCCAAAACTGGGCCAAGGGCTCGTCGATCACGCTGATCAAGTCCGACACTTACTGGGGCGCCCCGGTGTCCCTCGACAAGGCAGAGTTCCGCATTGTTCCCGATGCCGCTGCCGCTGTGCCGGCATTGCTTTCCGGCGACATCCAGGCCTTTCCCTTCTTCCCCGCTCCCGACAGTGTCGCCCAGATCAAGGACGACCCACGCTTCAAGGTGGTGATCGGCGCGACCGAGGGCGAAACCATTCTCTCGATCAACAACAAGAAGCCGCCTTTCGACAGACTGCAGGTCAGGCAGGCGATTTCGTTTGCGCTCGACCGCAAGGCGATCATCGACGGCGCCTCGGCCGGTTTGGGTGTGCCGATCGGCTCGCACATGTCGCCCGCCAACAAGGCCTATGTCGACCTCACCGGCCTCTATCCGCACAATGTCGAGAAAGCCCAGGAACTCTTGAAGGAAGCCGGCCTGGAGAACGGCTTCAAGGCGACGCTGAAACTGCCGCCGCCTCCCTATGCGCGGCTTGGCGGCGAGATCATAGCGTCGCAGCTTCGCGATGTCGGCATCGATCTGCAGATCGTGCCCGTGGAATGGGCGCAGTGGCTGGACCAGGTCTTCACCAAGAAGGACTACGACCTGACCATCGTCTCCCACACCGAGCCCAACGACATCGATATCTATTCGCGCAAGGATTACTACTTCAACTACGACAACCCGACCTTCGACAAGATCATCGCCGATCTGAGCCTCACCTCCGATGAGGCCAAGCGCATGACGCTGCTCGGCGAGGCGCAGAAGATACTGGCCGACGATGCCGTAGTCGGCTTCCTCTACGAATTGCCGAAAGCCGGCGTCTGGGACGCCAAGCTCGAAGGTTTTTGGGAAAACGCCCCGATCCAGGCCAACGACCTGACCAAGGTGAAGTGGACGGAGTGAGGCAGCGTAGCGGTCCTCCCCCATGACCGCCTATCTCCTCAAGCGCCTTGCCATCGCGCTCATCACGCTGGTTCTGGCCTCGATGGTGGTCTTTGCCGTGCTGGAGATCATTCCCGGCGACCCGGCGCGGCTGATGCTTGGCATGAACGCCAGCGCCGACCAGGTCGAGTTGCTGCGCAACCAGATGGGCCTCAACGCACCCCTTGCGCTGCGCTATCTGCACTGGGCCGGCGGCTTGCTGAGCCTCGATTTCGGCCGCTCCTACACCTATTCGGTGCCGGTCATCGACCTGGTCCGCGAGCGCGTCGTCGTCTCGCTGCCGCTGGCCCTGATCGCGCTGGCGCTGTCCACCATCATTGCCATTCCGGTCGGGCTGTTTTCAGCCGGCCGGCACGGGCGGGCCGGCGACACGATTGCGATGGGCGCCGCACAGCTTGGCGTCGCTGTGCCGAACTTCTGGTTTGCGCTGATGCTGATCTACTTCTTCGCCGTCTGGCTGCGGCTGGTGCCGGCAGGTGGCTTTCCGGGATGGAGCGCCGGCGTCTGGCCGGCGCTGAAATCGCTGATCCTGCCGGCGATCGCGCTCGCCCTGCCGCAAGCGGCGATCCTCGCCCGCGTCACCCGCTCGGCGCTGATCGAAGTGCTGAACGAGGACTACATCCGCACCGCCCGCGCCAAGGGCCTGCCCTTTCGCGCGGTGCTGTGGCGGCACGCGCTGCGCAACGCGATGATCCCGGTGCTGACCATTCTCGGCCTGCAGTTCGCCTTCCTGCTCGCCGGCACCATCATCATCGAGAACGTCTTCTACCTGCCCGGCCTTGGCCGGCTGGTATTCCAGGCGATCACCCAGCGCGACCTGATCGTCGTCGAAAGCGTCGTCATGCTGCTGGTTGCCGCCGTCATCGCGGTCAACCTGCTCGTCGATCTCTCCTATGCGGTCGTCGATCCGCGCCTGAGAAGCCGCCAATGACGGTGCGCTTCGACATCCCAGAGGAAAATTTTGCCGACATCCTCGTCAAGGCCTTCACCAACCGCTCGTTCCTCGCCGGCTTCGCCATCACCGCACTGGTGGCAGCGGTCGCTATCGTCTCGTTCTTCTGGACGCCTTTTGACGTCACCAGGCTGATCATCGCCGACAAGACCCAGGCACCCTCGCCGGCGCACTGGTTCGGCACCGATCATTTCGGCCGCGACATTCTTTCCATGATCATGGTCGGCGCCCGCAATTCGATCGCCGTGGCGCTGGTCGCTGTCGGCATCGGCATGGGCGTAGGCGTGCCGCTCGGCGCCTTCGCCGCGGCGCGCGGCGGCATCGTCGATGAAGCGGTGATGCGGCTGAACGATCTCGTCTTCGCCTTCCCTGCCCTGCTGTCGGCGATCATGATCACCGCCATCTTCGGGCCGGGCGCGCTCAACGCCATCATCGCCATCGGCATCTTCAACATCCCGGTCTTCGCCCGCGTCGCCCGGGCCGGTGCGCTGGCGATCTGGCCACGCGAATTCATCCTCGCCGCGCGCGCCGCCGGCAAAGGCAAAACGCTGATCACGCTGGAGCATGTGCTGCCCAACATCGTCAGTTTGCTCCTGGTGCAAGGCACCATCCAGTTCGCGCTCGGCATCCTGGCCGAAGCCGGGCTTTCCTATGTCGGGCTCGGCACACAGCCGCCGATGCCGAGCTGGGGCCGGATGCTGTTCGACGCGCAGACCCGCATGGTGGCGGCGCCGTGGATGGCGATCTTTCCAGGCATGGCGATCGTCGTCACCGTGCTTGGCCTGAACCTGCTCGGCGACGGTATTGCCGACATCCTCGACCCTAAATCGCGGCGGCAGCGATGAGCCTGCTCGAAATCGAGCGATTGTCGCTAAGCATCGGCGATACGCCGATCCTGAGGGATGTCGAGCTCTCCGTCGCGCCCGGCGAGGTGATGGGGCTGGTCGGCGAATCCGGCTCGGGCAAGTCGATAACGGCGCTGACGGTGATGCGGCTTCTGCCCTGGGCGGCGCGCGCCACCGGGCGCGTCGTCTTCGACGGCATCGACATCCTTGCGGCCAGCGAAGACCAGATGTGCGCGCTGCGCGGCGACGATATCGGCATGGTTTTCCAGGAGCCGATGACGGCACTCAACCCGGTCAAGACCATTGGCGAGCAGGTCGCCGAAGGCATCCGCTGGCACACCAGGGCAAGCCGCGCCGACGCCGAGGACCGCGCGCGAAAAATGTTCGACCGGGTCGGCCTGCCGGCGGCACAGTTCCCGCTGTCGCGCTATCCACACGAGCTTTCTGGCGGTCAGCGCCAGCGTGTCGTCATCGCCATTGCCTGCGCGCTGAAGCCCAAGCTGCTGATCGCCGACGAGCCGACGACGGCGCTCGACGTCGTGCTGCAGGCGCAGATCCTCGACCTGTTGCGCGACCTGGTCGCAGAGAGCCGCATGGGCCTGCTCTTGATCTCGCACGACCTCGCGGTGGTGGCCGAGATGGCGGACCGCATCACCATCCTGCGCCACGGCGAAGTGATGGAGGCCGGCGACACGGCGCGCACTTTGTCCGAGCAGTTCCATCCCTACACGCGACAACTGGCGCAGGCCTCGATGCATGTGCCGGCGCGTGCCAGGACACACGAGGTCGGCCAAGACAACCCCCTGGTCCAGGCTGCCAAACCTCTTCTTCAGGTGGCCAAGCCTCTTCTTCAGGTAGAGAGCGTGACGCGGGATTATCCGGGACGGCGCAAATCGTTGCTGAAGCGCGCGGCCCCGATCCGCGCCGTCGACGATGTCTCGTTCTCGATTGATCCCGGGCAGTCTGTGGCGCTGGTCGGGCGTTCCGGTTGCGGCAAGTCCACGCTTGCCCGCATGGTCCTGGCGCTGGACGGGCCGACATCGGGAACGATCCGGTTTCGCGGTCAGGTCATCACCGGCAAGAGCGAGGCTGAGCTCAAGCCGGCGCGACGCGACATGCAGGTGGTGTTCCAGGACCCTTACGGCTCCTTCGATCCGCGCCAGAAGGTCGAAAAACTGGTCGCCGAGCCACTGCATCTCCTGGAGAAGAAGCCGACGGATGCGGAACGGCGCCAGATGGTGGCAAAGGCCTTGCACGAGGTCGGCCTTAGTCCACGCGACATGGACAAATATCCGCACGAGTTTTCGGGTGGCCAGCGCCAGCGCCTGTCGATCGCCCGCGCCATCATCACCCGCCCCAAGCTGGTCGTCGCCGACGAGCCGGTCTCGGCGTTGGATGTCTCAATCCGCGCCCAAATTCTCGACCTGTTCGCCGAGCTCAACCACAAGCTCGGCGTTGCCTATCTATTTATCACCCACGATCTGACCGTTGCCCGCGCCATCACCGACGAAGTGATGGTCATGCATGACGGCAAGATCGTCGAGCGCGGCAGGACGAGCGAGGTTCTCGACCATCCGCAGTCCGAAGCCGCCAAGGCGCTGGTCGCAGCCGCTCCCGATTTGCATCGGGCGATCGCGAAACGGCTGCAGGAACAGGGGTGAGCGGCTTCGTGGCACGGCTAATTCGTCGGGCGCACGGGCGGGAGAATGGCTATTGACAGCCAACAGTTCTGAAACGCGCGAAGGGCCTGAGCCTCCTCCACTGGGCCTGGGCGGCTCTGCTGCGCTGTTCGGGGCGGGTGCTCTGCTGCTGTTCCTGGTAACGCGGATAGCCGTCCCAACGTTCGTCTCCGCTAGCGGGGCTGAGACTGTGGTGATGTGGTTCTTGGCCGCAAGCATCATTCTTTTTGGCCCCCTGCTTCTCACGGCTGCCCTGCTATTGCATCGAGAGCGGAGACAAGGAAGGCTGGTGTCGTTGGGCGCGCGGCTGTGGCTTCGCACTATGAATGGCGGCGACTGGCTCTGGGCTATTGGAGGGCTGGTGGCTGTCAGCGTGCTGACCGGCGGCATCGGCGCGGCGCTCCGGATGCTGCAAGACGGGAAGACTCTTCATCCCTCGTTCATGGCTTTCGAGCCGCTTGGTCCTGGGCGGTACTGGATTCTCGGCGCGTGGCTGCCGTTTTTTGTACTGAACATCGCTGGGGAAGAGTTTGTCTGGCGGGGTGTCGCACTGCCGCGGCAAGAGGTTGCCTTCGGGGGGTGGGCTTGGCTGGTCAACGGGATAATGTGGTTACTGTTCCACGCTGCCTTCCCTTGGCAAGTCCTGTTGACGCTCGTGCCGATCACGTTGCTCCTGCCCTACGTTGTCCAGCGGCGTCGCAGTACATGGGCCGGGATCGTTATCCATGCCGGGTTCGGGGCGATGGGCTTCCTGGTCCTAGCATTCGGGCTCGCCTAAGCGGCGCTGCTCTCGCAATCGGTTACGACCCGACTCGCCTCCAAGGGGCGGCGACGCTTCCATGGCCCATCAAATCGTTATCACACGATGCCTCAGCCTTGCGGCTTCACCACATCGGCAGGGCTGATTTCGAGCAGGTCGAGCGTGCGCCGCAAGAGCTGCATCTCGCTCCCGGCAAGTTGCGAATCGGCCTTGGCGATCTCGGCCATGTGGCGGGCGAGCAGCTTGCGCCGTTCGATGTCGAGGTCGCGGAACTGAGCGATGGCTTGCGAGCTGTTGGTCTCGTAGCCGAATTCGTTGAGATATTCGATGACGCTGTCGATGCTGGTTTCGGGAATGCCGAAGGCGTCCCGGCAGATACGCCTGAAGGCGGTCATTTCGCTTTCGCTGACCGACCCATCGGCCAGGATCATGCGAAACAGCATGAGCAGTTCCGCCGACAGTACAGGATCGTCCGCGACCTTGCGCACGCCGGGGTCGCCTTCGAAGATCGAGCGTATCTGGTCCAGCAAAGCGAATGACATCAGCGTCCCTTTCCGATTCGTCAAATGCATGTCGCTCAAAAGTGCGCAGCGGTTTTGAGATAACGACATGCATAAAACAAAAGAGCCAAGCGCGTCGCGGCGCGCTTGGCATAGGTAGCGCGGAATCGGCCTTGCGCAAACGGGTCGGCTGTGGTTCGAACGCCCACATCTTCCCGCTGGCCAGAAGCCCTTCCCGCAACCATCCGATGTTCGATCTCGCCACCCAGACCGTCGTCATCCTCGGCGTCGCCGCCTTCGCTGCCGGCTTCGTCGATTCGATTGCCGGCGGCGGCGGCTTGATCACCATTCCAGCACTGCTGCTGGCGGGCTTCTCGCCGGTCGAGGCGCTGGGGACCAACAAGCTGCAGGGCATGTTCGGCTCGGGGTCGGCGACCATCCACTACGCCGCCAAGGGCCATGTCGATTTGCGCCGGCAATTGCCTTCGGCCCTGTTGGCGCTTGCCGGCAGTGCTCTCGGCGCCTTGCTAGCGACATTCGTGCCGGGCGACCTGTTGCGGGCTCTTCTGCCGATCCTGCTGATCGCCATCGCGCTTTTCTTCGCCCTCAAGCCAAACATGGGCGACGTCGACCGCGCCCGGCGCCTGTCGCCGTTCCTGTTCGGGCTGATCCTGGTGCCGATTGTCGGCTTCTATGACGGCCTGTTCGGGCCGGGGGCCGGTTCCTTCTACATGCTGGCCTTCGTCACCCTGGCCGGCTACGGCGTGCTCAAGGCGACGGCGCATACCAAGCTGCTCAACTTTGCCTCCAACATCGGCGGCTTCATCGTCTTCGCTGCTGCCGGGGTCGTCTACTGGAAGATCGGCCTGATGATGGGTGTCGCCCAGTTTCTCGGCGCCCGTGTCGGCGCCAGCCTCGCCATCCGCAATGGCGCAAAACTGATCAAACCGCTGCTGGTGATCGTCTGCCTGGCACTGGCCAGCAAACTGCTGGCCGATCCGGCGAACCCGCTGCGCACGCTGATTGGTGTGTGACGACGCGACTGATACTATGCGGTTGTACGAATCATGTTGGAGGAGCCACGCATGAATCTCAGTGCGCCTACGCAGCTTATTTTTATCATATCCCTTGTTATCGCCCTCATCGGCCTGCTCGCCGCTCTCGGCGTTCTTGCATTCATTCCTCTGGCCGCGGTGTGGATCGTCCTCATCGCTTATATCGTGCTTGCTGGCGGCTGCCTGGTTCGCGGCGCTTAAGCACTCAGACCTCAGGCAACTCGGAGCGCCCGGCCACACGCGGGGCGCTTTTGATTCTGAGGACTGGTCTGCTAGACTCCTTGGGCGGAAGGAAAGCTCATGCCCGCCGAGAGCGAAGACGGAAGCCGCCATGAAATTCCCGGCCTCGACCGGTTCGAGATGGTGCGGCGTGCGCCCGGCCCTCGGCTCCACGGCTCCGTCACCGACATCTGCGGTTATCGTGAAACCGCGCCCGGCCGCTTCCGCAACGTCGAATATGCATCGCTGACCGTGCCGCTGGTCATCAGCTTTGCCGAACCCTTCGCAATCGGGCTCGGCAAGAATCCAGGCAACAATGACCGCTTCGCCAGTTTCGCCGCCGGCCTCTATGCCGGTCCGGTGGTGATCGAATCCTTCGGCGGCGCCTGCTGCGTCCAGGTCAATTTCACGCCGCTCGGCGCCCGACGCTTCTTCGGCCTTCCGATGAGCGAACTGACCGATCGCATGGTCGGCCTCGACGATGTGCTTGGCCCCGAAGGGATCGCGCTGCGCGAAAGACTTGGTAATGCGAGCGACTGGACCGCACGCTTCGCCATCGCCGAGACGTTCGTCGCCGCACGGCTGACTGAGGCCCGGGAAACGCCGGCCGAAATCGCCTGGGCCTATGACAGGATCATCGTCTCAGGTGGCCGCATTCGCGTCGCATCGCTCGCCGACAGGCTGGGCTGGAGCCGCAAGCATCTCTCGGGAAAATTCTCCAATGCGATCGGCGTCGGCCCCAAGACGCTGTCGCGCATCGTCCGCTTCAACCGGGCGCTCGGCCTGTCAAGGCAGGACAAATCCGATTGGGCTGATATCGCCGCCGATTGCGGCTATGCCGACCAGGCGCATCTGGTGCGCGAATTCCGCGACCTTGCCGGCGAAACGCCGACGACGCTTGCCGCCCGGCCATAGGTTCTGAAACGCCCCTTGCCACGCCCAGTGGGCGCACGGGTAACATTTCTTCAAGACGTGCGAACAGCTTTCGCCCAGACTGGGTTATCGACAATCCAATTGAAGGAGATCGCCATGACCATGTCAGTCGAACCGCCCAGGCTCTATCCCACCTTGCGCTACCGCAATGCCGCGAAAATGATCGACTGGCTGGGTGAAGCCTTCGGCTTTGCCGTTCATGCCCGCTACGGCGAAGGCGACATTGTCCATCACGCCGAACTGACTTTCGGCTCCTCGATGATCATGCTGGGCACTGCACGCGACGACAAGTTTGGCCAGATGATCGGTGCACCGGGCCCGGGTGGCGGCAGATCGATCTATGTTGCCGTCGACGATGCCGATGCCGCTTATGCCAGAGCAAAAAAGGCCGGCGCCGAAATACTGGAAGAACTCACCGACCGCGATTATGGCAGCCGCGAGTTCATCTGCCGCGATCCGGAAGGCAATGCCTGGTCGTTCGGCACCTATTGGCCGAAGGCCGGTGAAAAAGCGTGAACTGGTAACGCTGCACAGGGAATGTGACGGTTGAGGGCCTGTGGCGGCCAAGGTTTCACCGTTCGTTTCGGTCAATTATCATAAACATTCGGGATTGGTCGAAGCCTCCCCAACTTCGTCATCCCCGGGCGAAGCAGGAGCGAAGCTCCGTCGCGGAGACCCTGGGATCCTGCCATGACAACCTCGCAAGGCGCGGCGACCCAGAACCGAGCACCCTCCGTCGAGTTCCTTCGCAGAGGGGATACTGTCCCTCCAGCGTTCCGAAAGGTCCCGCACCGCAGGTAACGGCAGGATCCGCCAGGGCATGCGGTTCGTCAACGTAACATCTGACCTGTCAAAACTTCTGCGCGCCGAGGAGCTACCGCGCCAGACCAAAGATGGCGTCGCAGTCGAGGTGGGTCTCCAGTTCGGCTGCGACCTCGTCCAGTGCCCGTTCGACCTCGGCGCGATAGTCGATGCCGCCGCCTTTGACGCCAAGGTTTTCCAGGAATTTCGCCCGAAAAGCGTCAGCGGAAAACAGCCCGTGCAGATAGGTGCCCGACACCTTTCCGTCGACTGAGACAGCGCCGTCAGCGGCGCCGTTGATGACGGTGGACGGCCGCAGCGTGTCGGGACCGGTGGTGCGGCCGAGATGGATCTCATAGCCTTCGAGCGGCAGGTCGAACTGCAGCGAGCGCGCGCTGACATTGCGCACCGTCTTTTCCGGCTCCATCACCGTTTCGACGTCGAGCAGGCCGAGCCCTTCCGTCTCGGTAACGCTGCCCTCGATGCCGTCGGGATCGCGCACGACACGGCCGAGCATCTGGAAGCCGCCACAGATGCCGACGACGTGGCCGCCGCGCTTGCGGTGGGCGACAAGGTCGTGGTCCCAGCCATTGTCGCGAAATCTCAGGAGATCGCCGATCGTCGACTTCGAGCCGGGCATGACCACCAGCCCGGCATCCTCTGGCAAGTGCTGGCCGGGCGGAACGAACACCACCTCGACTTGAGGCTCGGCCTTGAGCGGGTCGAGATCGTCGAAATTGGCAATGCGCGAAAGCACCGGCACGGCGACCTTCAGCGCGCGCTTCTCGCCGGAAGCCAGGCGTTCGAGCACCACCGAATCTTCAGATGGCAACCGCGCCGCCGCCTTCAGCCACGGCACAACGCCAAAACAGCGCCAGCCGGTGAATGTCTCGATCGCCTTGATGCCGTCATCGAACAGCGAGACATCGCCGCGGAACTTGTTGATGAGATAGCCGACGATCATGCGCCGGTCCTCTTCCGGCAGGATCAGATGCGTGCCGGCGACCGAGGCGATGACGCCGCCACGATCGATGTCGCCGACGAGGATCACTGGCACATTGGCGCGCGTGGCAAAGCCCATATTGGCAATGTCTCGGCTTCTGAGATTGATCTCGGCCGGCGAGCCGGCGCCCTCGACGATGACGAGATCGGCGCCCTCGCCGACCTTCGCCCAGGAGTCTAGCACGGCGTCCATCAGCCGGCCCTTCAGCGCTTGGTAGTCGCGTGCCCGCGCCTCGCCGAACACCTTGCCCTGCACCACCACTTGCGCGCCGACATCGGTCTGCGGCTTGAGCAGCACCGGATTCATGTGGATGGAAGGCGCAACGCCACAGGCGATCGCCTGCAGCCATTGGGCGCGGCCGATCTCGCCGGCGCCGACGCCCGGAATGTCGGCGACGGCGGCATTGTTCGACATGTTCTGCGGCTTGAACGGCCGCACTTTCAGCCCACGTTTCCTGGCCGCGCGGCACAGCCCCGCGACCAGCACCGTCTTGCCGACATCGGAGCCCGTGCCTTGCAGCATGATCGCCTTGGCCATCAGTCCTTGCCCCGCGTCGTCGTTCCGGTGATCGTCGACTTGGCCGCCAGCGGCCCGCCGCGCCAGATGTAGAGCGCCAGCAGCGGCTCCTTGCCGGTGCGCATGGCGTGGCTGACGTCGGAGGCATGGTGGATCACCTCACCTGCCTCGCGCCTGCGAAAGCTGCCTTCGCCCATGCGCCATTCGGTGCCGCCGGTCAGCGGAATGTAGATCTCCTCGGCGACGTGATGATGGTCGGGATAGACGATATCAGGCCCGAGGATCAGCAGGCCGGCCGCAACCTCGTCGTTGACGAAATGGCCGCGCGTGCCAAATACTTCCAGCCAGCCGTAGTTGTCGATGAACATCTTGCCGAAATCCGCCTCGCTGTAGGTCTGCCCCCAGTGCAGATCGCCGCGACGCTCCGCAAGCAGTTCGACCAGCGGCCTGGCGCCTGCCGGAGCGAGCTCGACGATACGGTCGAGCTGGCGCAGACAGGTGAGCGGATGCGGCTCGAGCCGACGCATCGGCATGACCCAGCCAATCCGGGCGACGGCATCGCGCACCAGCGCATCATCAAACGTTTCGAGAGTGGCATGGAAACGTTCGAGCAGTTGATCGAAATTTGTCGTCACGCATTGCTCCAAACACGCATTCGCATACAGCCGCTCCCCAGATGGTTGGATGGAGATGGTCGGCTTGCGCGGCGGCATCATTGGTCTAGATTGAGCGGCGCGCAAAGCCAAAAACGACAGGCCAGCAGGCCGGAAACATCAGGGAGCACGCCATGGACGCCGCTGTCGATGCGGGCACCAGCCAATTCGAGCTCAACGAGGACCAGCGCGCCATCCAGGAGATGGCCGAGGCCTTCGCCGCTGATCGCGTCGCGCCGAATGCGCTCGACTGGGACCGCAACAAGCATTTTCCGGCCGACGTGATCCGCGAGACGGGGCCGCTCGGCCTTGGCGGCATCTATGTCAGTGACGATGTCGGCGGTTCGGCGCTCGGCCGGCTCGACGCCGTGCTGATCTTCGAGGCGCTTTCGCGCGCCGATCCGGCCTTTTCCTCCTTCATCTCGATCCACAACATGGTGGCGTCGATGATCGATCGCTTCGGCAGCGACGAGCAGCGCCAGCGCTTCCTACCGAAGCTGACCTCGATGGAATGGCTGGCCAGCTATTGCCTGACCGAGCCGGGCTCTGGATCGGATGCGGCGGCGCTGAAGACGCGCGCGGTGAAGGGCGGCGGCGACTATGTGCTGAACGGCGTCAAGCAGTTCATCTCGGGCGCCGGCGACAGCGACATCTACATCGTCATGGCGCGCACCGGCGCCGACGGACCGAAGGGCATTTCCACCTTCATCGTGCCGAAGGATGCGCCCGGCCTGTCCTTCGGCGCCAACGAGCACAAGATGGGCTGGCACATGCAGTCGACCCGCCAGGTCGTCTTCGAGGACTGCAAGGTGCCGGCGCAAAACCTGCTCTCGGTCGAAGGCGCCGGCTTCGGCATCGCCATGGCCGGGCTCGACGGAGGCCGGCTCAACATCGCCGCCTGTTCGCTGGGCGGCGCGCAATCGGCGCTCGACAAGGCGCTGTCCTACACGGCCGAGCGCAAGGCCTTCGGCTCCAAGATCAACCAGTTCCAGGCGCTGCAATTCAAGCTCGCCGACATGGAGACCGAGCTGCAGGCAGCACGCATCTTCCTCTACGCCGCCGCCTCGAAGCTCGACCGCAAGGCACCGGATGCCTCGAAATGGTCGGCGATGGCCAAGCGCTTCGTCACCGACATCGGCTTCAACGTCGCCAATGACGCCCTGCAACTGCATGGCGGCTACGGCTATTTGCATGATTACGGCATCGAGAAACTGGTCCGGGATTTGCGCGTCCACCAGATTCTCGAAGGCACCAACGAGATCATGCGCGTCATCATCGCACGCGCCCTGATCGGCCGTTGACGACAAAACCGGGAGAAAAACGATGACCACCATCGCCTTCATCGGCCTCGGCAATATGGGCAATCCGATGGCCGCCAACCTCGTCAAGGCTGGCCATGCCGTGCATGGCTTCGACTTGTTGCCGGAAAATCTCGTCATAGCCAAGGATCATGGCGTCGTCATCATGGCCAATGCCGTTGCCGCGGTGAAGGGGGCCGACGTGGTCATCACCATGCTGCCGGCCGGCAAGCACGTCCTGTCGGTCTACGAAGACATCGCGCCCAAGGCGAAAAAAGGCGCGCTGTTCATCGATTCCTCGACCATCGACGTCGAATCGGCACGAAAAGCCCACGCTATTGCCGCAAGACATGAGCTTCTGTCGATCGACGCGCCGGTTTCCGGCGGCACCGGCGGCGCCACCGCCGGCACGCTGACCTTCATGGCCGGTGGCTCGAAGGACGCCTTCGCCAAAGCCGAGCCAATCCTCAAGCCAATGGCCGGCCGTATCGTCCATTGCGGCGATGACGGCGCCGGACAGGCGGCAAAGATCTGCAACAACATGATCCTCGGCATTTCTATGATCGGCGTCGCAGAAGCCTTCGTTCTGGCGGAAAAACTCGGCCTGTCGCATCAGGCGCTGTTCGACGTCGCCTCGACTTCCTCCGGCCAATGCTGGTCGCTGACCACCTACTGCCCGGTGCCTGGCCCAGTGCCGACATCGCCGGCCAACAATGGCTACAGGCCGGGCTTTGCCGCAGCGCTGATGTTGAAGGACCTGAAACTGTCGCAGGAAGCAGCGCAAAGTGCCGGCGCGGTGACGCCGCTGGGCGCCGAGGCCGCCCAGCTTTATGCGCTGTTCAACGCGCAGGGACATGCCAGTGCCGATTTTTCCGGCATCATAAATTTCCTGCGCGGTACCCCGGCCTAATGCATGTCGCCCAAAAGCTTGCCCTCGGGCTTGACCCGAGGGTGCGCAGCGGTTTTGCATTGAGTCCCTTCAGACCCGACGCGCTTTAAGCCTCGAACTCGACGGGCTTTTCGATTTCCCGGCAAAAGAAACACCGCAAATTTAGATTTGCTTAAACTCTCGATAACCCCCCGGTAACGATGTGCCTGTAAAACGGAATGCGAGGCGGCATATCGCATCCGCCCGGCGCTCCGGATCAGGTCTCGCGTACCGGAGCCCGTAAGTTTCGCAAGTGTTCCGTTAGCGAAGCGCCATGCGTATCTGGCAAAGCCGCGTTCCCGATGGAGCGCGGTTTTTGCGTTTCGCATTCTTCAAGGACACAGTGAGACGATCGCCCTGGCGCGCCTCCAGACGATCGTCGGCCGCGTAGCGGCGGTCCTGAGCTACGTCGACCCACAGGTGGCCGCTCCAGTGCTCCCCAGCGCGAGGGGTCCGGTCGCTCGTCATGTTCGTTCCATGGCCTCGCGATCGAATCCCCCGCCGCCGTGAGCACGATCTGAGATGACCTAGCTCCTGAAGCTCATTGGATCGAACATCATGAAACCTTCTGATTTCTAAGCCGTTATCGCCGGTATGTCCGAGGCTAAATTCAAGCCGAAATCGGTCTCCAAATCGCGCGATGCCGAGAAGTCGCGCGAGGAGAAGCAATCGACTGTCGAAGTCGCGTCTGAGGTGGTCGGCAAGGCCCCACCGCCGCTGAATCTCGTCGAACCCGATTCGGAGCTGACCCCAGAGGAGGCCGACCAGGCGCGCAAGAGATATTTGCTGAGGCGTTTCTGGATCAGCGCGCGCGGCTATTGGAGCCGCGGAGGCGATAGGCTCGCATGGCCGTTCACGATCGGGCTCTTGGTCCTGATCATCATCAATGTCGGCTTCCAGTATGGGATCAATGTCTGGAATCGCGCAATTTTCGACGCTCTTGAGCAACGTAATGCTCGCACCGTCTATATCCTGAGCGCCGTTTTCGTGCCGCTCGTGCTCGGAAGCGGAAGCCTTGTCGTTGCACAAGTCTTCCTTCGCATGACGATTCAGCGCCGCTGGCGTTCATGGCTCACCACCGCGGTGATCGCGCGTTGGCTTGCAAGCGGCCGCTACTTTCAGTTGAACCTCGTCGGCGGCGACCACCAGAACCCCGAAGCCCGCATCACGGATGATTTGCGGATTGCCACCGAATCCCCGGTCGACTTCATCGCCGGTGTCATCAACGCGTTTCTGTCGGCCTCGACCTTCATTGTGGTGCTCTGGACGATCGGCGGGGCCCTGACCCTGACGATCGCAGGTTCGACGATGACCATTCCCGGCTTTCTCGTGATCACCGCGGTATTGTATGCCGCGATCACATCCACCTCGATGGCGGTCATTGGCCGCCATTTCGTCCGCCTCTCCGAGGAAAAAAATCAGGCGGAAGCCGAATTCCGCTACACGCTGACGCGCGTGCGGGAAAACGGCGAGAGTATCGCATTGCTCGGCGGCGAGGAGGAGGAGCGTAGCGGCATCGACAGGACGTTCGCCCATGTGCTCAGGCAATGGGCGCTCCTTACAGGTCAGCATATGCGCACAGCGCTGGTGTCGCAGGGGGCGGGTCTGTTTGCGCCTGTCGTGCCGGTTTTGCTTTGCGCTCCAAAGTTTCTCGAAGGCAGCATGACACTTGGACAGGTAATGCAGGCTGCCTCTGCCTTTGCCATCGTGCAGGGCGCGTTCGGATGGCTGGTCGACAACTACCCCCGTCTCGCCGATTGGAACGCCTGTGCACGGCGCATCGCCTCGCTGATGATGTCGCTCGATGGGCTCGAGCGCGCTGAACAGAGCAACACCCTGGGACGCATAAAGCGCGGCGAAACTGCAGGCGATGCGATGCTCAGCCTGAACAATCTGTCCGTGTCGCTTGACGACGGCACCGCTGTGGTCAAGGAAACCAAGGTCGTGATCGAACCAGGCGAGCGGGTGCTCGTCGCTGGCGAATCCGGCTCAGGCAAGAGCACGTTGGTGCGGGCCATCGCAGGTCTGTGGCCGTGGGGTGGCGGCAGCGTCAACATCCACGCCGACAGACGGCTGTTCATGTTGCCGCAACGGCCCTATATCCCCACCGGGACGCTTCGCCGGGCAGTCGCCTATCCAGGCGCCGCCGATCGCTGGACGCTGGACAGGATCAAGGCTGCCCTCGACAAGGTCGGACTCGATTATCTGAACGACAAGATCGAGGACGACGCGCCATGGGACCAGACCTTGTCGGGTGGCGAAAAGCAGCGGCTCGCCTTCGCGCGTCTTCTGTTGCACAGCCCCGACATCATCGTGCTGGATGAAGCAACGTCCGCACTCGATGAAAAGAGTCAGGACAAGATGATGGAGGTGATCATTCATGAATTGCCGAAGGTCACCATCATAAGCGTCGCGCATCGCGCCGAGCTGGAGGCTTTCCACAGCCGCAAGATCACTTTGGAGCGGCGCGAGGGCGGCGCAAAGCTTGTCAGCGATGTCGATCTTGTCCAGCGCAAGAGCAGACGGAACTTGCTTGTGCGACTTATGGGGCGCCAGCGCGCCGTACCGAAGCGCAGCACGACCTTGAGCAAAGCGGCGCTGCCCGAGACAAAAAGGTAAAGTCCGCCGGTCGGGCCTGGTGACAAAGGCAGCAAGGAAGAGGTCGCGTCGAGCGGACTGTGACTAAGTGGCCCAAGAAAAAAAGTTCCTGGGCGTCTCTGCCGGCGCTTAAGCCGATGGCAGTGTCAGCTACGCACGCTCAAATGAAGCATCGGATGATGCTCATAATGGCCGGCGCCATTTCTTACGATGGGGTCCTCTGAGGTTATCGCCTGGATGTTTTGATCATCGGCGATCCTGTACAGCGACACGCCATAGCCGCCACTCGGATCCATTACGGGGCCGTGTGCGACGATCAGCCCACGATCGAGCAGATCGTCCAAAAAGGCTCCATGCTGCTTCATCCACTCTCGCTCTTCGTCAGTCATGGTCGCGAGAAAGTCGGTGCGCGGCGGAATATACTTGCACAGGTAACACTTCATTTTGAGCTCCGATTTAAATCCATTTGCCTGCTTGCCTTGGCGATCGCGTCGCCGCCGGCCTTCGCATTCATTTTTTGATGGAACGTCGACGAGCGATCAGATACTATCATTTTAGGAGTAAATCACTATCAAAAAGATATCAACATGAAGGATCTTTCGAACCAACCCTGTCTGATCGCTCGCAGTCTTGCCTTGGTAGGGGATGCATGGAGCATGCTGATCATGCGCGATGCGCATGCCGGGCTCAGTCGTTTCGACGAATTCCGCAAGAGCCTCGGTATAGCCCCGACGATGCTGACCAGCCGGTTGGCAGCCCTGACGGAGGAAGGGCTGCTGGAGAGACGGCGATACTCCGAGCGGCCGCCGCGCGATGAATACGTGTTGACGCAGGCTGGTCAGGATCTGCTTCCAGTGCTGTTCTCACTCGTCGCTTGGGGAGGCAAGCACCGCGGTGGAGGCAATTTCACCCGGTTCTTTGACGCAGAGACAGGATCCGAAATCGACCCGATTAGCATCGACCGTTCGACCGGAGCGCCGATCGGCACCCGTCCCATTCAGATTGTTATGCCCAAGTCCACAACCAACGAGTAAGTAGCGCGGCCTATCGGCCCTTCTGATCACTTGGGACACGCCCCCACCGGCGCAGTCGATGTAGACCTTGTCCACGTCCTCGATCATTTGCTCGGCGATCGCTGCCACTATGTCTTCGTAGCGGCCTTGGTGACCGGCCCCTCCGGCTGGTAGTCGTAGGACAAGGAGGCGACCTGGGGCAGGACCGACACGGCGCGTACTAGATTGATGTGGCCGTCCATGACCATCGAATATTTCAGGGTGTAGGAGACCTGATTGCCGCCTTCACGGCCGATCCTCGCCTGGCGAGCTTCGGCAGAATGCGGCATTCAAACGCCGGGCGTCCGGTTGCAGGACGCCCGGCGATCGTTCTGTCTTATTGCTTGCGCAAATCCGCTTGCGCCAGATCAAGCGCCTTGGCGATACGGCCGCAGGCCATGTCGATCGTCTCACGCGTCCAGATCAACGGCGGCGACAGGATCATCGTGTCGCCGGTGGCGCGCAGCATCATGCCTTGGACAATTGCGTGATCGCGGACAAGCACTGCCGCACTCCCGGCCGGCAGGAAGCGCTCCTTGGTCGCCCTGTCCCTAATGATCTCGATCGCCCCCATCAGCCCGATCGAGCGCACCTCGCCGACCAGATCGTGACCGCCGATGTGCTCCTGCAGCGCCTTGGCGAAATAGGGTCCGGTGTCGTTCTTGACCCGACCGACCAAACCTTCCCGCTCGATGATCTCGAGGTTCTTCAGCGCCACGGCGCAGGCCACGGGGTGGCCGGCATAAGTATAGCCGTGATTGAACTCGCCGCCCTTCTCGACCAGCGTCGCGGCGATGCGGTCGCCGACCAGCAGCGCCGACAGCGGCTGATAACCGGAGGTCAGAGCCTTGGCGGTGGTGATGGTATCGGGCTCGATGCCGAAGGTCTGAGCCGCGAACCACTCGCCGGTGCGGCCATAGCCGGTGATAACCTCGTCCAGCATCAGCAGGACATCGTATTTGCGGCAGATGCGCTGCACTTCCGGCCAATAGCTCATCGGCGGTATCTTCACGCCGCCTGCCCCCATCACCGGCTCGCCGATGAAGGCGGCGACCTTGTCGGCGCCGGCTTCGAGGATGGCGTCCTCAACGGCCTTGGCCGCGCGCAGGCCGAAATCATGATCGCTTTCGCCGGGCAGAGCCAGCTCGTAGGCATACGGCATCATCACATGGACGATGTTGGGAACCGCACCGTTGAGCTGCTTGTGCATCGGCTCCATGCCGCCCAGCGACGCACCGGCGATGGTCGAGCCATGATAGGCTGTCTTGCGCGAGATGATGCGGTTCTTCTCCGGCTTGCCTTCCAATGCCCAATAGTGGCGGACAAGGCGCAGCGCCGTGTCGTTGGCCTCCGAACCGGACGAGCCGAAGAACACCTGGTTGACGTGCTTCGGCGCCAGTTCCGCCAGCTTTTTGGCCAGCAGCACCGGCGTCGGGGTCGAGCATTTGAAGAAGGAGTTGTAGTAAGGCAGTTCCTTCATCTGGGCGTAAGCCGCGTCGGCCAGCTCATCGCGGCCGTAACCGATGTTGACGCACCACAGCCCGGCCATGCCGTCGAGGATTTCCGTCCCTTCGGAATCGTAGATGAACGGTCCGTTGGCGTGGGTGATGATGCGTGAGCCGGCCTCGCGCATCTCCTTGTGGTCGGTAAACGGATGAAGGTGATGCGCAGCATCGATCTGCTGAAGCTGCTTCAGCGAATAATTCTGGTAGGTCATGTCTGATCTTTCCCTCTTGAACCAATCCGGCAATTGCAGATCAATCCAGCAATTGCAGCGGGGGCGGATTCGTCAGAGGAAGGCGGGCGGCGAATAGCCGATGCGGGCGCAAAGCCGCAAAAGCTCGGCGCGAAGCGTGCGCGGCGACGGCGTCACCGCCACCCCAAATGCGCAACATGTCCTCACCCGAGCCATGGGCTTCACCTTAGGCGGTCTGATGCGATCAGTTCAAGCCGTTCTGTTCAGCGCCCGTTGCAGGAAGACATACTTCATCGCCGCCTGTGCCGCTTGCGGCCGGCGATCGCCGCGCCCGCCATGGCCGCCCTCGGTCTCTTCGAAGAATAGCGTCTTCGTGTGGCCGACAGCCTGCAGCCGCCCGGCCATCTTGCGCGCATGGCCGGGATGGACCCGGTCGTCGGCGGTCGAGGTGGTCAGCAGCACAGGCGGATAGGCAGCATCGGCCTCGACATGCTGATAAGGCGAGTAAGCGGCAAGCCACTCGGCCTCTTCAGGCTTCGCTGGATCGCCATACTCGGCCATCCAGGATGCTCCAGGCGGCAGCTCGGTATAGCGCAGCATGTCGAGCAGCGGCACGTCGATGATCACCGCACCGAAAAGCTCCGGATGCTGGGTCAGCGAAACGCCGGTCAGCAGCCCGCCATTCGAGCCGCCCTGGATGCCGAGCGTGGCCGGCGTGGCGATACCGCGTTTCACCAGGTCTTGCGCGACCGCTATAAAATCGTCGAAGGCATTCTGGCGATTGGACTTGAGCGCGGCCTGGTGCCAGTTCGGGCCGAACTCGCCGCCGCCGCGGATATTGGCCTGCACATAGGCATTGCCTTTTTCCAGCCACAGCCGGCCGCGGACGCCGGCATAGCCGGGCAACAGCGGCACTTCGAAGCCGCCATAGCCGTAAAGCAGCGTCGGCACCGGCCCGTTCTGATCGCGCCGTCTGACGACGAAGTAAGGGATCTCTGTGCCGTCTTTCGAGCGTGCCTCGAACTGTTCCGAGACAAGAGACGACGCATCGAAACGCGCCGGCTGCGATTTCACCGTTGTCAGCGTCGCAGCATTGTCATCCGACCAGATGATCGAGCTCGGCGTCAGGAAATCGGTGAAGGAGAAGGAGACGCTGGAGCCGAAACGCTCGGCGTGGCTGATGCCGACATTGCCGTTTTCAGGTAAGGCTACCGGCTCCAGTGACCAGCCGCTGCCGCTGCGGTCGCAGGCGACGACCTTGCCGCGCACATTGTCCATCAGGTTGATGAACAACCGGTCTTGCGTGCGGGCGAGGCCGGCGATCGAAACACGATCCGCCGGTTCGAGCACGGTTTCGACAGGTCCCAGCGCATTGGTTTCGATCCAGCGCGCGAAATCCAGCGAATAGAGGCCGTCGGGTCGGCACAGCGTGCCATCCGGCGCCGTCCACGGACTGCGCACCCCGAAGACGAGCTGATCCCTGAACAGCATCGTGTCGGTGATGTCGTCCGGCAGCGGGATGCGCCTGTTTTCGCCGGAAGGCCGACGCAGAAAGCTGTGCGAGGCAAAGAAGTCGAGCGTCCGGGTCAGGAACAGATGCCGCTTGTCGCCGTCGAATTCGAGGGAACCGCCGGCGGCGAGATCCTGCTTCTGCGCCTCGAAGATCGGCGTCGCATCCTCCAGCCTGGTGCCGCGCTGCCACAGCTTGACCACGCGCGGATAACCGGACTGGGTTTTTTCGTCCTCTTCGAAGGCAGCCGAGACGATGACCGTGTCCTTGTCCAGCCAGTTGAAGCCCGACTTCGAGGCGGGCGCGCGAAAGCCGCCCTCGACAAAGGACTTGGTGTCGATGTCGAATTCGCGCATCTCACTGGCGTCGCCGCCGTCCGGCGACAGGCTGAGCAGGCAGCGGCTGAAGTCGGGGTAAAGCCGGCTGGCGCCGCTGAACACCCATTTCACGCCCTCTTTCGCGGACAGACTGTCGAAGTCGATGATCGTCTCCCAATCCGGCTTCTCGGTCTTGTAGGAAGCGACCGTCGTGCGCCGCCAGAGGCCGAGCACATTGGTCTTGTCCTGCCAGAAATTATAGACGTGGCCGTTGAGCGCGGAGCCGACCGCAATGTTGTCTTCGGCGGTCATCAGGTCGAGTGCGGTTTGGAAGTAGGCCTGGTAGGACGGATCGCCCTGCAATTCACCTGTTGTAGCCTCGTTCTGACGGTGAACCCAGTCGAGCGCTTGCTTGCCTGTCCTGTCCTCCAGCCAGAGAAAGGGATCTTCGTCCGCCGAATTCGGCTGCGTCTTTGTGTTCGACATCGTCAAATGGTCTCCGATAAATTGGTCAAGTTCGGTGCCGCAAACATCGGCATGGCGCTATCAACATTCAATTGGAACACGTAAAATCGACGGATCTCCGCAGTTGCGATAGCCAAGCCTTCAGTGCGGACGGCAAGGGAAACTTCATGCAACGTCTCTACATCGCGACTGAGAGATTTGGCCCTTCCGATGGTACCGAATGGAGGAACTACATCGAGTGGTCAGGCCTCAGCCAGTTGACCGAGGTCGTCACGCTCGACGGAATGCTGTGCCCGTTCGCGCTCCCAGAGACCAAGGAGAGCCACTGGCCGCATATTGTTCAAGAAGACAATATGCTCAATTTCTTCTTGGACCTGGATTTCCTTCTTTCGGAACTGGCCGATACGGGCAACCTCAACATCCTTGGCGTGATCCGGAGGCCAACGGTCGATGTGCGCTCGCTTGATTGGGACGGGTTTGCCTTCATGGGCTACGAGTTGCTGGACAAGGACGTCAGCATCAGCGCATTGACCAATTGCGGCGGATTCCCCGACGTGTTTGCAAATGCAGAACTTTCCAGTGTCGGGCTGATAGATGACTTTGATCGCGCGGCCGAAATTCGGGATTTGCTGCATGAAATGCACCCCGAAGAACATCATGCCGACTGTGACCTCTGGGCTGTTTTCAGACGGCAGGGCAATTAAGCGACTGCACTGCGCCGATAGATGCCTCACGCCGTCCGCCGACGCAAAACCGTGGCAACCGCCAACGCCAGGCAAATCGCGCCAAGCGTGATCGGCAGGCCGTCCGCACCGAGAATATCCATGGCGCCGCCCGCCAGCGGCGGCACGGCGATGCCGCCGACGCCCCACATCAGCGAGAAGGCGGCATTGCCGGCGACCAGCGCCGAGCCGGTGAACCGCTCGCCAAGCTCGATGATCGACATCGTGTAGATGCCGTAGGAGACTGCACCCCAGATAAAGACGCATGGCCAGATCAGCGGCGTCTCGATGAGAACCGGCAGCAGCACGCATCCGAGCAGCGTTAGCGATACACAGATAAATCGGACCAGACGCGCCGTCAGCCGTTCCGCCAGCAGGCCGAGCGGCACCTGCATGGCGATGTTGCCGGCGATCATCATCGACAGCAGCGCCGACATGCGGGTTTCCGCGATGCCATAATGCGCTCCGTAGACCGGCAGCAGCGCCAGCACCGCCTGTTCGAAACCGGCGGCCACGACGACCGCCGACAGCAGCAGCCATGCCATCGGCATGAACCCCATGACCGAAACCCGGTGCCCGGCCTCATCGACCTTCGGCAGCCGTCGCAGCACCAGCGCCAGGCAGGCGCCGCAAAAAACGAATGCGGCGATGCCGACGAGAAACGGCGGCCATCCTTCGGTGCCGACGGCAAGCAGGCACAGCGGGCCGGCGGCGAAGCCAGCCGAAATGACCGTGGAATAGATCCCCATCACGCGGCCGCGGCGCAAGGGTGGCGCCAGCGCGATCACCCAGATCTCGCTCAGCACATAGAGTGGATTGGTCACCACGCCGATCAGGAAGCGCAGCGGAAACCAGAGATAGACATTTTGCGTCCAGCCGATCAGCGCCAGCATGATCGCGGAAAGCGCTGCGCAGGTGAGCGCCGTGCGCCCTGCCCCGAACCGGCGCGCCAGCGCCGGGATGAGCGGCGACGAGACGATAAAGCCGACCGGCGTCATTGCCGCCGAAAGGCCGATCATGGCCGGCGAGACTCCCTGGCGCTGCAGGATGAAGCTCAGCAGCGGATAGCTCAGCCCTTGCGCGATGGCGAACACCGAAACGGTGGCGATCACGCCGGTGATCGCCGCCCACTGCATCGTCTCGCCGCTGTTCTGTTCCGCCAGGTCCATGATCCGCACCAATAAGAACCTGCACGATTAGCGTTTCGGCGCCGTGCCGGGAAGCACCGGCGGCAAGAACCGCTTGCGCCAGCCAGAGCATGACTTGTTCAAGAGTCCCCGGCGCCATTCAGACCACTACGGAAAATACCGGGCAATCGCCCCCTTCCTGCCCTCCGCGTAAGGCTTCAGCCACTTGTCGTCGATGGAGAGCCCATCATTGTCCGACGGTCCTTCTCCAATCGTTCTGCGCCAGGCGCGGAACTTGTAGTGGTCGAACACGTCGAGCATATGCACCGCAAAGGCCGCAGCGAACGTCTTGTCGCCTTCTACAATCACCATGTTCTCGTCGTTTTCATAGGACGCCTTGTAGCCAAGGTTGTGGCTGCCGGCGATGACGGTCGCGTTGTCGGCCATCGGATCGATGATGACGATCTTGTCGTGCACGATCGCATGGCCGACGGTCAGCACTTCCGCCTGGAAATCCCGCGCAACGGAGGTCCCCGTCAGGTTGGCCGCCCTGACGATGGAGACGTTCGGCGCCTCCCAGACCTTCTCCGGAAAGACAAATGGCGATTTGCCGTCCTTGTTCGATCTGTTGGTGACTGGATCCCTGGTCGGGGCAACATAGTTGGGCATGGCGGTGTGATCGCTGATTGCGCCTTGCACGATCAGTTTTGGATTCGCCGTCGCCGCCGCGACCGCCTGATCGACGACCGAATTGTTGCCAAGCCGCGAAGGATTGAACACGAGAAAGAGCACCGCCTCCTTCGCCGCCTTGATCCGTGCGAAAACGTCTTCGAGATCGACAGGCCGCACCGAGATGTCCTTTTTGCTGCGGTCGGGATCGTTTGGCGAGAACCAGATCGTGGTCCCATTGACATGGTTCGGTGTGCGATTCTTCAGGCGAAACGGCTTGCCTTGCTTCTGCGCCACACGTCCGGCGGCGCTATCGCTCGCCGGCGGCGGGAACACGTCGGCCTTCATCCGCTCCCAATAGGCATCGAACACTTTGGCCATGGCAGGGTCGTCGCGGATGAAGGCGTTGTTGGACTGTCCGCAAATGCCCGTCGACGTCCAATTGGTGCTGCCAGTCATCACCGCTTGCGGGTTGCCCTGGGCGTCGCGGTAGACGGCAAACTTGTTGTGGCCGATATGGTTGTTGTTGAACAGACGATCGGTCAGCACGACGCCGGCGTCCCGCAGCCGCTTTCTGAAGGGCGCGTTGCCCGCGTCCCACGCCTTCGTTTGTTCATCCCTGCCCGAATTCGAAAGAATGACGTCAACGAGATCCTTGGCGTCGATGATAGCGTCGCACAACTCGTCATCGCCAAGTTCATAGAGGGCAAGCCTGACAGTGCCGCCCTCGGCCTTGGCCCGTTTCATCAGGCTGGTGAGCACATCCGGAACCTCGCCGTGAAGATAGGCGCGCATCTTGCTGCCGGGACGCTGAAGCTCGGCCCTGATCTTATCGCGCTGCCCGACTTTGATGCCGGCATCTTCCAGGGCGCGCGACAACCATTGCGTCGAGAGCACGCCGTTGGTGAAGGCGAGCCTCGCCTTGCCGAACATCGATCCCAGGAAGATGGTCGGGCTGACGGCACCTTGTCCGAGATAGCCGAGCGGCCGAGCCGCTCCGGTATAGGCTTTCTCGGGGCGCACCGGCACCGGATCGAGGCCGGGGCGCATGTCGCCGACCGGACGCACCCGGTAGGCGACCATTTCGCCATCCGGCCTGATTTCGAGGCTGTCGCGGCGCCGCCGCACCGTAAGATCGCGCCAGAACGTCTTCTGCACCGGCCAGACGCCGGTATCCTGCGGAATCCAATCCCTGTTCCGTTGCCCTTTGAAAGGCACCCAGGACGCCAGACAGCGTTCCTCGCCGGTGCCGGGATAGATGCGGACGATTTCGAAGCCGAGACAGCCGTCGATCATTCCGTCAATATCCCAGGCAATGAAGGCGACTTCGTTGTTGGTCGCTGCACGCACGCTGACAACATCCGACACGAAAATAGTCTCCCTCAGCACGGTTTTATTCAATGTACTTACTCAATATGACGTGATCGCAACGTGACATGTTTCGTTGTCCGTGAAGAAAGCGATTTTCGCGTCAACCTTGAAAGTGATCTGCGTTGGAGCGCTTTGTCCCAACTGAGGGGCGG